>JAEUIK010000328.1 GCA_016793185.1 Planctomycetaceae bacterium
CTGGATGCCCAAGTCGTGCTGCTTGGCGCCGGCGCGGCCGGCGCGTCGCGGCATCGGCCTGCTGATCTGCCTGATCCTGGCCGGCGTGGCGGTCGGCATGAACACTTCGCGGCTGGCCAAACAGAGCCGCCGCACGGTGGCCGCGCGCGCCGATCTCGAACGCTACACCCGGCAGCTCGCGCCGCGCAGCAGCGAGCTCTATGTGACCTGGGCTTCGTCGTATCCGTTCGAACTGCTCTCGCCGTTCGACAACCTGCAATCGTTCGCGGATTTTCACGTTTTCGCGTTGAGCTGGCCGCAGGCGACGCCTGTGCAGCAACGTCTCAAGCAGCATTTTCGCGTCGCCGACATCCCGCGTGCGCTGTACGAGCGGGCTGACGTGAAGATGATCGCCGAGAAGGATCTCTGGCCGCTCTACGCCAGATACGTCGAAGAGCATCACGGGCTGCTGGTGGAGATTCGCCCCGCGGGGCGCGCTCCCGGCCTGCAGCCCGAGGTTCAAGGCAGCATGCGGCTCGCGTCCCCCATTTCGTGGCGGGGAATCACGCGCTAGGGAAGGTATCGGGACGTAACTCCAGGGAAGGACATCGTCGTATGAGCAGTTCCACTCCGGCCCGCATTCCGTTCAATCGCCCCTACGTCGGCGGCCGCGAAATGCACTACGTGGGCCAGGCGATTCTTTCGAGTGGAATCGGCGGCGACGGCCGCTTTACCAAGGATTGCGCGGCGCTGCTCGAAGAGCGGTTCGGCATCCACAAGGTGTTGATGACTCCTTCCTGCACGGCGTCGCTGGAAATGGCCGCCATGCTTTGCGACCTGAAGCCCGGCGACGAAGTCATCCTCCCCTCCTACACGTTCGTGTCGACGGCCAGCTGCGTGGTGCGCCTGGGGGCGACTCCGGTCTTCGTCGACATCCGCGAGGACACGCTGAATCTGGACGAAGAGCTCGTCGAGCGCGCGATCACTTCGCGCACGAAGGCCATTCTGCCGGTGCACTACGCGGGCGTCGGTTGCCACATGGACCGGCTGATGGAGATCGCCGCCGAGCACAACCTGTATGTCATCGAGGACGCCGCACAGGGCGTCTACGCCGACTATCGCGGCAAGTCCCTCGGTTCAATCGGCCACCTGGGGACTTACAGCTTCCACGACACCAAGAACTACGTCTGCGGCGAGGGGGGCGCGCTCTGCATCAACTCGCCCGAGTTGGCCGAGCGGGCCGAGATTCTCCGCGACAAGGGGACTAATCGCAGCCGGTTCCTCCGCGGACTCGTCGACAAGTACACCTGGGTCGACGTCGGTTCGTCTTACGTCCCCAGCGAGATCGCCTGCGCATTCCTCTACGCTCAGCTCGAAATGCTGGAAGAGATCGACGAGCGCCGCGGCCAGGTGTACGACCGGTACAACGAGCTGCTCAAGCCGCTGGCCGAGACCGGCGCGCTGCGCTTACCCTGCGTGCCGGAGGACTGCCGGACGAATCATCACCTGTACTACGTGCTGATGCCCGACGCGGCCACGCGCAACGCTTTGCTCGATCACTTGCGGGCACGAGGCATCGCGGCCGTCTTCCACTACATCCCGCTCCACTCGTCGCCGATGGGACAGCAGTGCGGCTATAACCGCCACGACCTGCCGGTCACCGATTTTGTGAGCGAGCGCTTGCTGCGGCTGCCGCTCTATTGCGAGCTTTCGGCCGAGAATCAGCAGTTGATCGCTGAGGAGATCACCTTCTTCTGCGAGCGTCAGGGACGCAAGCGGCTGGCCGCCTGATCGGTCGCGGTCCGACACCGCCGCCCGCAGGCCACCGAGGAGTTCGCGCACCATGAGCAACGCCGAATCGCGGCCGGCCGAGATCGTGCCGCTGGCCTGGGACACGCAGCAGTTTGGCTTCCCGGTCGCCCGGCTGCAGGCCGCGGGGCTCGCCACTTCCGAGATCGAGCGCCTGATCGGTTCGGCCCAGGCTGCTGGCATCGAGATGCTGGTGGTGACGACGGGTCCGCAACAAGAGCTTGCGAACGAAACGTTGTACCGCTTCGGCGGGATCCTGGCCGACGACAAAGTCACCTTCGAGCGCAGTCTGGCGGACGATACCCCGCTGCGGTTAGCCGCCTCGACCGATCGCTACGACGAGCAAGCGTGCATCGGGCCGTGCGAGCTCGACGAGTACCTGGCCGACGAACGCCTGGCCGCGGAGTTGCTCGGGCTCTCCCTCGCCTCGGGGCAGTATTCGCGCTTTCGCGTCGATCGGCGCTTTCCGCGCTCGGCGTTCGAGACGCTCTATCGACTCTGGATCGAGCGCAGCGTGCGCCGCGAGCTGGCCGACGTCGTGCTGGTGGCGCGCGCCGCCGACCGGCATTCCGCGCTCGCGGGAATGATCACGGTCGCGGTCGCCGGGCAGGTCGGGACGATCGGGCTGGTCGCGGTGGCCGAGGCCGCCCGGGGCCAGGGGATCGGCACGCGCCTGATCGAGGCCGCGCACGACGAGATGCGCCGCCGCGGCGCCGGCACAGCCCGCGTCGTCACGCAACTCGTCAATCGGCCGGCTTGTGGTCTCTATCGCCGCGCCGGCTACCGGCTCGCGGCGACGGAGCGCATCTACCACTTCTGGCCGCGGCGTGCCGCGGCCGCCTGACAGCGCCGCCGCCAGCCGTCTGCGATTGGGCTACGCACCTGAGAACGCATCCGCAATACTGAGCCGCCATGCCGACGTCGCCGCCGTTTGCCGACCGCTTGCTGCAACGCATGAACGCGCATCCGGGGCGCTGGTTGGCCGTCTTTGCACTA
>JAEUIK010000342.1 GCA_016793185.1 Planctomycetaceae bacterium
GACCAGGCAGTCAGGCGACCACGCAGTCAGGCGACCACGCAGTCAGGCGACCACGCAGTCAGGCGACCACGCAGTCAGGCGACCACGCAGTCAGTCAGCAGAACGGATGTCAATCGGGACGACATCCAATGTGTTAACCGCTCAGCAGGAGTTTCCGCCATGTCAGGTTCGGAGTTTCTCGAAGGAGGTTCTTCGGCCAGCGCGGCGGGAAAGCCTCTGCCGAAGTCGGCGGAACCGAGTCAACTCGATTTTGAAATCGACTTCTTCGAGGCCATTCTCTCGATCGAGCCCGAGTACGTCGACGTGCTCCGGTGCCAGGGGGAACTGCTGACGCGCAAGGGCTTGCACGAACGGGCGGTCGAGGTCGATCGCCGCCTGGCGCGGCTGCAACCGGACGATTGCGTCGTGCACTACAACTTTGCCTGCAGCCTCGCCCAGGGAAACCACGCTCGCGAGGCCCTCGACGAGCTCCGCAAGGCTTTCGAGCGCGGCTACGACGATTTCACCTATCTCGAAACCGACAGCGACCTCGACAACATTCGCGAGACGCCCGAGTTCAAGGCGTTGCTGAAAGAGTTCTGGATCGACGAATAGTCCGGTCGCCGAGTGAACCGCGGCTGTCCGCAGCGCCACGCCACACAGAAAGCCCCAGGGCGGACGCTTCCTGGGGGGCGCCGAAACTCACCGATCGGCCTGGAAGGGATTCCCGCATGCTGCATTTGTTCGGCGAGGTCGCAGAAGCGGTCGCCGCCATCCGCCGGAATTCGTCCCTGGTGCCTCGCGCTGCCATCGTGCTCGGCACGGGCCTTGGCGGGCTCGCCAGCCAGATCGAAGCCGACTGGTCGGCTCCGTATGAAGAGATTCCCCACTTTCCCCGTTCGACCTCGATCGGACACTCGGGACGACTCGTGCTGGGGAGACTGGAAGGGGTCCCCGTCGTGGCGATGGAAGGGCGCTTCCATGCCTACGAAGGCTACGCCTACGACCGCATCACGTTTCCGGTGCGCGTCATTAAGGCCCTGGGGGCCGAGCTGCTGATCGTCTCCAACGCCTGCGGCGGGATGAATCCCCAATACCACGCCGGTGACATCATGGTCATCGACGACCACATCAACCTGATGGGGGGCAACCCCCTTACGGGCATCAACGACGACCGCCTCGGCCCGCGCTTTCCCGACATGAGCCAACCGTACGATCAGCGGCTCATCGCTCGCGCCCTCGAGATCGCCCGTCGCGAGAACTTTGTCGCCCATCGCGGGGTCTATGTGGCAGTCTCCGGCCCAAACCTCGAAACTCGCGCCGAGTATCGCTTCTTGCGGACCATCGGCGCCGACGTAGTCGGCATGTCGACCGTGCCGGAAGTGATTGTCGCCGTGCACGCGGGCTTGCGCGTACTTGGGTTGTCGATCGTGACCGACCTCTGCTTTCCCGAGGCCCTCAAACCGGCCAAGATCGAGGACATTCTGGCTTACGCCGAGGGGGCCGAGCCGAAGCTGCAGGCCATCGTGCGGGGGATTCTCCGGGACGAAGCGGCCGCCGGCCGCCAAAACTAGCCCGCAGCGCAAGCGAGGGCCACGAGCGTCAACGCTGGCATGCGTTTCCTCGCCTCCGGTTTCGAGGTCGCGCCACTCCGGACGCCGAACCGGACGCCCGGCGGAGCGGCCGGGCCTTCTCGATTGCATTGCCACCCGCCGCCGCAATTGGTCTATTCAAGGCTTTTCCGAGTCCCGACTACCGTACGCCATGTTTCGTCCCGTCGCGAATAACGTCAGCTTTCCCCAAGCCGAGCTCGAAATCCTCGAACTCTGGCGCCAGCAAGGCACCTACGAGAAGTCCCTCGCCCAACGGAAAGACGCTCCCCGGTTCGTCTTTTACGAGGGACCCCCCACCGCCAACGGGCTGCCGCATCCCGGCCACTGCCTCACCCGGGCGATCAAGGACCTCTTTCCGCGGTACCGCACCATGCGTGGGTACCTCTGCGAGCGCAAAGCGGGCTGGGACACCCACGGCCTGCCGGTCGAAGTCGAAGTCTGCAAGGAACTCGGCATTCACTCCAAGGAGGAAATCGAACAGTTTGGCATCGAGCCCTTTATCCACCGCTGCCTCGAAAGCGTCTTTCGCTACACGCAACAGTGGGAGCGGCTGACCGAGCGGCTCGGCTTCTGGATCCGGATGGACGAGGCCTACGTCACCTACCACCAGAGCTTTATCGAAAGCGTCTGGTGGGCCCTGAAGAATCTCTTCGACCGCGGCCTGCTCTATCGCGGCAATAAGATCGTCTGGTGGTGGGCCCAGGGGGGGACCGCGCTCTCGTCGGGCGAAGTGGGGCAGGGGTACCGGCAGGTCGCCGACCCCAGCGTCTACGTCCGTTTTCCGCTTGTCGGCGAAGAGGCCGACCTGCTGGTCTGGACCACCACGCCCTGGACGCTTCCCAGCAATCAGTTTGCCGCGGTGCATCCCGAACTCGAGTACTCGCTCGTCAAGTTCGCCGGCGACGAACGCGCGGTCTGGATCGCCTCGGCGCTGGTCGATGCCATCGGCCAAAAGGTGCAGAAAGAGCCGCACGTCGTCGCCACGCTGCTGGGGCGCGAGCTCATTGGCAAGCGTTATCAGCCACCGTTCGACTACTACCACAAGTCGCTCGGAGCAAGCGTCGGCCGCCTGAAGAGCGGCAAGACCGAGCCTCTCTATTGGCGTGTCGTCGCGGCCGACTTCGTCACCGTCGACAGCGGTACCGGCATCGTTCACCAGGCGCCCGCTTTCGGCGAGGTCGACTATGCCCTGCTCCTGGCCGAGCAACAGCGTTTCGAACCGGAAGAGGCTCCCGATTTGCTTTGCGCGGTCGGTCCCGACGGCAAATTCACGGCCGAGGCTCCCGACTACGAGGGGCGCTGGGTCAAAGAGGCCGATAAAGACATCAGCCGCGACCTCAATCATCGCGGTATCCGCTTCCATCAAGAGCAATACCTGCACGACTATCCCTTCTGCTGGCGGGCCGAAGAGGATCCGCTGATCCAGTACCCACGCAAGAGCTGGTTCATCCGCACCACCCAGTTCCGCGACGCGATGCTCGCCAACAACCGGCAGATCAACTGGCTGCCCGAGCATATTCGCGACGGGCGGTTCGGCAATTTCCTCGAATCGAACGTGGATTGGGCCCTGTCGCGCGAACGCTATTGGGGGACCCCGCTGCCGATCTGGGTTTGCGAGAAGACGGGCCACACCGAGGCGGTCGGCAGTTACGCCGAGCTGCTGCAGAAGCCGGGGCTGGCCGGGACCGAGGTCTGGGACGCGGCCAAGCAGGCACAGCCCGAGCTCTCGGATCACTTGCGGATTCACAAGCCCTATATCGACGCGGTGACCTACGACTCGCCCCGCGCACCTGGCGCGCGGATGCGGCGCGTCAACGAGGTGATCGACTGCTGGTTCGACAGCGGCGCGATGCCCTTCGCCCAGTGGGGATACCCGCACACGGGGCGCGACAAGTTCAAACAGCAGTTTCCGGCCGACTTTATCAGCGAGGCGATCGACCAGACCCGCGGCTGGTTCTACAGCCAGTTGGCGATCAGCACGCTGTTGTTCGGACCCGAGGCCGATCGCGGCGAGACCGCCGCCTCCGAACCGGCCGCGGCCCCGCACGACTACCCGCATCCCTTCCGCAACTGCATCGTGCTGGGGCTGATGCTGGGCGAAGATGGCAACAAGATGTCCAAGAGCAAGCGGAACTACCGCGAGCCGCAGGAGATCTTCGACCGCTACGGCGCCGACGCGCTGCGCTGGTACTTCTTCGCCAACCAGCCCCCCTGGACCTCGATCCGCTACAACGAGCAGGCGATCA
>JAEUIK010000696.1 GCA_016793185.1 Planctomycetaceae bacterium
CATTGGCTCCCCCCCAGAACCAAGGGCGCCGCGGCCCCGAGTCGATCGGCATCGGGATCCGTAGCCAAGACCAGCTCAGCGCCGGTTTTTTGGGCGTGGGCAATCGGCCCGTCGAAGACCGGGGGATTCTCAGGATTGGCGACGTGCCCCGGAACATTTGGGAAATCCCCATCGGGAGCGGCGTTCGGCCCGTAGAGCTCCACGTCGCGAAAGCCCTCCGCGGCCAGCACCGGCAGCACGGCCGAGGCTCCGACTCCATGCAGCGGCGTGAACAGGATCTTGAGATCGCGCGGCCCCGGGCGGCTTTGCGATTCGACGGCCGCCTGATAGGCCCGATCGATGGCTTCCTGGCAGTATTCGATGCGGCCGTCGGCCAGCGCCTCGGCGAACGGCGTGCGCTGGATGGTCGTGACCTGCATCACCCGTTCGATCACGCCGGTGTCATGTGGCGGCAGGAGCTGGCCGCCGGTCGACCAATAGGCTTTGACGGCATTGTCGCTCGGGGGATTGTGGCTGGCGGTGATCATGAGGCCGCAGGCCGAGTGGGTCTGCCGGACGGCGACCGACAGCTCCGGCGTGCTCCGCACTCCGTCGAGAAAGTAGACGTGATAGCCCGCGGCCACGAAGATCTCGGCGCACAGCTCGGCAAAGTGTCGCGAGCGATGGCGCGTGTCGTACGCGATGGCGCACGCCAGCTTGGCGCTCCCCAGGTGCCCGCCCGCGTGGGCCTCCTTCACATAGTCGGCCAGTCCCTGGGCGCTTTCCCCCATCGTGCGGTCGTTGATGGCGTTGGTGCCGATCGGATACATCTTGCCCCGTCGGCCGCCGGTGCCGAAGGGGATAACGGTCCAAAAGACGTCGTCGAGCTCCTTCCATTTGCCGCCGGTGACGTGCGCCGCCACCTCGTCGGCGTAGGGGGCATAGCGGGGTTCCGTTAGCCAGATGCGGATGTTCTGACCAGCCGCGGGCGTCAGTTTTTCGGCTTTCACGGCGGCCTCGACGGCCGCCAGAATCGGAGCGAAGTCGGGCAGGGACGCGGGGGGAGTCGACGACGGCATAGTCGCTGCAACCTGGGAGAGAGGCAGGATGGCTGAGGATGGTTACCGCCACATTGTGGGAAATTCGGCCCGTCAAACAAGGGGCGCGAGTTCGCCGAATCTTCACCGAAAGTCGGTCCGCCACGACGCCGGACCCGCTGGAGAGCTAGAATTGTCGTCCGTATACTGCTCGATTGCCTGAGAGCGAACGGGGCGTCACGATCCCAAGAACCGCCGGAGAGCCGTCGAAGTGCCAGAGCCCATCATCAGCGTGTCGGGGTTGCGGGGAGTTGTGGGTGAGAGCCTGACACCGGAGGTCGCGCTGCGCTTCGCCTGCGCGTTTGCCGAAGAGATCAAACCAGGGCCGATCGTCATCACCCGCGACGGGCGCGCGACGGGACGGATGCTGGCCGATGCGATCCGCAGCGGGTTGCAGGCCGTCGGGCGCGATGTGATTGATGCCGATGTCGCGGCCACTCCCACGACAGGCGTGCTCGTTCGGCACGTCGGCGCCGCGGGCGGAATTCAAATCTCGGCGAGCCACAACCCCTCGGAATACAACGGGCTCAAGCTCTTCTCGGCGGCCGGGCAGGTGATCTCGGCCTCGGAAGGCCAAAAGGTCATTGCCCGCTATCGCGCCGGCGGGCCGCGCTGGGTACGTCATTCCGGAGTCGGCGCCGCGTCCACGTACCCCGACCCCGATAGTCCACACAAGGTTTTGGTCGAGCGGACGGTCAATGTCGCGCGGCTCCAGGGGGCGCATTTCAACGTGCTGCTCGATTCGAACCACGGCGCCGGCAGCGATCTGGGAAGCATGCTGCTGGAAAGCCTGGGTTGCCGGGTGACGGTCCTCGGGGGGGAGCCCGACGGCAAGTTCGAACACCTGCCCGAGCCGACTGCCGAAAATCTGGCGACTGTCCTGCAGCGCGTCCCCCAGACGCAGGCCCATATCGGCTTTTGCCAGGATCCCGACGCCGACCGCCTCGCAATCATCGACGAGCACGGGCGGTACCTCGGTGAAGAGTACACCCTGGCCCTGGTGGTCGATCACTTGCTCCGCCAGCGCAAGGGTCCGGTCGTCACGAAC
>JAEUIK010000700.1 GCA_016793185.1 Planctomycetaceae bacterium
CATCGTCAACGCGATTCGTTGGCCCGGCTGCGATCCAGCGCGGCGCCGGATAGCTGGCGCTGCTAGCAGATCCCAGGAGTGGTAACGGCATCCGCAGGAACGCTGGCGCGGCCGCGAGTCGAGCGCGGGTAAGCTCTACGAATCTACGGACGGCGACGTGTCGCTGGGGAGCTGGCGGAGAAGGTCCGCGGGGCTCGCCGAACGCCCCGCCCGGGGGCGGACACCCGGTCGAAAGCGTTGCCAGGCGATGCCCAGCTTGCGCATCCGTGCCCGGAGCGTATGCGGATTGATGCCCAGGATCCGCGCCGCGCCGTCGTCACCTTCGACCTGGCCGCGCGCGGCGGCCAGCGCCGCCTCGATATGCCGCGCCATCGCCTCGTCAAGCGTTGGCAGCTCGACGTCGCCCGCCGTGACGGTCGGTCGGGTCGGCGCGGGACGCGCGGGCCTGGGTGGGGGCGCGGTTCCCAAAGCCTTGGCCACCTCGAGGGTCCGGCCATCGCCGAGGATGGCCGCCCGCTCGATGACCGCGGCAAGCTCGCGGACGTTTCCCGGCCACGAATAGGCCGCAAGCAAGCGAATATCCTCGCTGTTGGGCGTGCAGGGAGGGAGCCCCAGCCGCTGGGCCGCCCGGTGGGCGAAATTCGCGGCCATCGCCGGAATGTCCTCGTGCCGCTCGCGCAGCGGCGGCAGGCGAATCGGAAAAACCGCCAGGCGATACCAGAGATCCTCGCGGAAGTTTCCGCTCGAGATCATGGCGGGCAGGTCCCGGTGCGTCGCCGCGATCACCCGCACGTCGCAATGGAGCTGCCGCTCGCCGCCGACGCGCTCGAACGAGCCATCCTGCAGGATCCGCAGCAGGCGCACCTGCACGGCGGGGGGTAATTCTCCGCATTCGTCCAGCAGCAATGTGCCGCCATCGGCGCGCTCGAACCACCCCTTCCGTGTCCCGACCGCTCCCGTGAAGCTCCCCCGCTCGTGTCCAAAGAGCTCCGAATCGACCAGCTCGGGCGAGATCGCGCCGCAGTTCACGCGCAAGAACGGCCCCGCCGCGCGACGCGAGCGATTGTGGACTGCCCGGGCGACGACTTCCTTGCCCGAGCCTGTCTCGCCGAGAAGCAGCACGGGGACTTCAGTGCGGGCGACCAGCTCGACCCTTTCGAGAATCGGCCGCAGTCCCGTTTCGGCGCCGACGATAGTGTCGCTGATATCGTTGCGCCCCAAACGCGAGAGCAGGCTGCGTTTGTCGGCCTCGGCCGCCTCGCGGAGCGCGATCAACTCGCGCAGCCGGCGGTCGTTCTCCACCGCCACCGTGAACGGCTCGAGCAAGACCTCGGCCAGACGGGCGTGCTCGGCGTCGAAGGGCTCCTCGGCGCGCGGCACAAGGATCAGCACCCCCGCGCTCCCGTCGGACATGTTCAGCGGGCCCACGACCGCCTCGGCTTGCAGCGGTTCCGGCAACAGGCCCCGGGGGGGACGCGGCCGCTCGGTCGAGCGGCGGTGCCAAACCTCCCCCCGGCGGCACCACGCGAGCGCCGCTTGCAGCGCCGCGGGGTCCAGGTCGGTCCGCTGCTCGAGCGCCTCCTCTCCCCACGCGGGCGCCGGTCCGGCAATCGTCTCGACGCTGCCCCGCTGCAGATCGATCCGCCGGACCAGGATCGTCGCCAACGGAAGTTTGCGGGTCAGCAGTCGCGCGATCAGGCTCACCGCCTCGTCGATCTCGATGTGTTGGCACACCTCTCGCCAGACATCAATGAGAAGCGCGTGATAGTGCTGCATGGAACTACCTGTGGAATATCACGGATCAAGCCGTCTTATATAACGGAAACGTCCATCTTATTTGATGGTTATGTTGAAGTACAGCGACTGAAAGGACCTTATTGGCAGTTTGGTGGCCAGAATCTCGGTTCTTGGGATTGGCATGGGAATCGCATTACGAGGCTCCCATGAATCATTACTATTATCAGTATCATACTGAGAATACGCTGGCAGCCGCAAGCTGCCGCTGTTGCTTGCCCTGATGGGTCGTGGGAGCCCTCGAGCTCCTCCTCCCATTCCCGCCTCCTGGCAAGTTCCCGCCCGACCCCACAGCGACCTCTTCCCGATAGGACACCCCGATGAAGCGGACCAAGGATTCCCGCGGCGTTTTCGTTTCGCTCCTGCTCCTGGCCATGGTTGGCGCGCAAGGGGGCTGCGATGCCGACTCGGCCGGCCCCGCCGGGGATGCCAAGTCGATCGAGCTGCTGAACGTCTCATACGATCCGACGCGCGAACTCTGGCGGCAGATCAACGAGAAGTTCGAGCCCAACTATCGCGAAAGCACCGGAATCGACGTTCGCATCCGCCAGTCGCACGGCGGCTCGTCGAGCCAGGCCAGCAGCGTGATCGATGGACTCGAGGCCGACGTCGTCACGCTCGCCCTGTGGACTGATACCGACGCCATCCGCAAGGCGGGGCTGATCGCCGAGGGGTGGGAAGATCGCCTGCCGAATCGCTCGCTCCCTTACACCTCGACGATCGTCTTCGTCGTGCGCAAGGGGAATCCCAAGCAGATCAACGATTGGCCCGACCTGGTGCGCAACGATGTGGAAATCGTGACTCCGAACCCGAAGACCTCGGGCAACGGCAAGCTCAGCTTCCTGGCGGCCTGGGGTGCGATCGTCACGCGGGGGGGCAGCGAGCAGGAAGCCGAAGCGTTCGTCACGCAGCTCTTTCGGCACGCGCCGGTCCTCGATACCGGGGCCCGCGCGGCCACCATCACGTTCGCCCAGAAGGGCATCGGCGACGTGCACCTGACCTGGGAGAACGAGGCGTATCTCGAAGTCCAGGAGGCAAAGGGAGCCTTGGAGCTCGTCTATCCCCCGGTCAGCATTCGGGCCGAGCCCCCCGTGACCGTGGTGGACCAGAACGTCGATCGCAAGGGAAGTCGGGCCGCCGCCCAGGCGTATCTCGAATTCCTCTACACCGACGTCGCGCAGAACATCATCGCCGAGAATCGCTATCGACCGTCGAATCCGGAGGTGCTGGCCCGGCACGCCGACAAGTTTCCGCAGCTCACGCTCTTCGAGATCGGGCAGATCGCCCAGAACTGGGCCGACGCCAACGAGCGTTTCTTTGCCGAGGGGGCCGTGTTCGATCGGATCTACCAGCCAACTGGCAAATAAACCAACCTGCCTCATTAACCCCAGGCAACCGCGCACAACGTCTCAGGAGTTTCTGCAAATGGTGGCTCACAACGTCTCGCTGGAATACCTGCTCGCCGAGCTG
>JAEUIK010000424.1 GCA_016793185.1 Planctomycetaceae bacterium
AATGCCGATGTGGTTGCCCAGATCGATCCAGCGTTCGCCCAAAGGATTGTTGGGATCGTTGGCGTCGATCACGACATCGCTGCCGTGATAGGTGGGGTTCTCCTGCTTGCCGAGCACTTGGAACGTCCCCTCAGGGGTCGCCGCATCGCGGCCGATGCCGATGGGGAAGCTCCCGGCGTAGCGTTCGCCGAGCCAAACGGTCATGGTGTACGACTGCAATTCGACGGTGGCGTGGAACGGCCCGCGCACCACCTTCAGGGTTTGTCCCGGCTGGACCTGCTGCGGATCGGCGATGCCGTTGATCTTGGCCAGCAGTTGCCAGGGAACCTCGTAGACTTTGCCGATGCGCTCGAGGTTGTCGCCCGGCTGGACTTCGTAGGGAGGTTCGAGCAGCGACTCTTGCGAGTAGACGACCGTGCCCGCCAGCCGGTTGAGAAGATCGTGGACCTGTGCCTGCTGCGCCGGCGTGAATTGTGGTGAGCGATACCCGCGCGAGAGTTCCAGGTGAGCGTCCGCGAGTCGCCCCTGATCGAGCTGCGCCTGGATCTGCCACATCACGGCATCAAACGAAGCCGCGCCCGCCGCGGCCGCGGGCTGTTCGGGGGGCAGCGGCGTCGTGGCGCTGGCATACGCATCCGCGGCAACAGGCGCAGCGCCCACCGCTGCAGGGCTCTCGGGAGCTAAGGGCTGGCCATAGCGATCCACCGCGGGAGGTGCAGAGGACGCCGCCGGATCGGCGCCGGTTGGCGGAACTGCGGGCACGGGGAAGGGGGGGGCTTCGCCCGCGGGCGGGGCAGCGTCAAAGCCACCCGCCGGAGGCGCACCGGGATCAAAGGGTTGACCGGCCGCTACATTCGGGTCGCCGACCGACGGATCCATTACGGGCGCGATTGCGGATGGATCTCCGGCGAAGGCGGGCGCCGGCGGATAAGCATCGGCTTGCGCCACGCTGTCGAGATTCGAGGGAGGCTGCTGCGCAGGACCGGCGTCGAGCGGAATCGGCTGCTCGGCCGGCGCGGCCGCGAACGACAGGCCGGGCACGCCCTCTCCGGTCGCAGCGACGCCAACGGGAGGCATCCCGCTGGGACCGCCGGGGAGTTCGACGTTCGGGGCTTCGGACCATTCGTGTCCGGCGATTTCTGGCGGCGGCGGAGGAGGCTGATGCGTCAGCGTCGCATAGACGCCGTAACCCACTGCGGACAGAATAGCGAAGACGATAAAGGTCCTCAGCGTGTTCACGTTCGTCCTCCTTGACGAGACGTTGGTCGAGTCCCACCGATCGGCGCAGGGCCGTTGAGCTCTCGACAACTAAGCAAGAAATGTGTGATGGCTTACGACGAAGATCTCGACGACGACCTTGATGATGACGACGATTTCGAGTCCGGCGATCCGGACGATGATGAGCTGGATTGTGTTCCCTGTCCCCACTGTCAGGTGATGATCGCCGAAGAATCGGAACGCTGTCCGGCTTGCGGCGAATACATCACGTTTGCCAGCGGCGGTTTGACCCGCAAGGGGCTCTGGTGGTGGGTCGCGTGGACCCTGCTGGCCATCCTGGCCACGTTCTGGTTGTTTCGGCCGTGAACCGCGCGATTGCCGCGGCACTCAGGCCTTACCTTCGACCAATTGGGCGGCGGATCATAGGGAAAGTGCCGTAACGCGGCTATGGCAACCTGAGCAGAAACGCGGCGCTCGCCGAATCGCCGCAGTTCGCGGCGTTTCGCTGCCGCGCGTGATAGCAGCGCGCGCCGCTAGCTGCGGGCCCCCATCCGAGGTCAGTGCTGCCGCCGGGGGCCGGCTCGAGGGGGGGCTTCGCCAGCGCGGTTCGAGCCGCAGTTACTCGGCGGCGGCACGCCCCGCCCGGAGTCGCGCGCGGATCTCGACCAGTCGCCGGGCGAGATCTTTCTCAAAACCGCGCTCGACGGGGCGGTAGTACTCGCGTTCGACCCCGAGATAATCCTGCGCGGCGATGCCGTCGGGACTGTCGTGCGAATACTCGTACCCTTCTCCGTGCCCCAGCCGCTTGGCGCCTGCGTAATGGCGATCGCGCAGATGCACGGGGACCGGGAGCAGACTCCCTTCGGCAACGTCCTTGCGGGCTTCGCCGATGGCCACGGTAGCGGCGTTCGACTTTGGCGCGCAGGCCAGATAGGTCACGGCCTGCGCCAGCGGCAACTGGCACTCGGGAAGTCCCACGAACTCGGTCGCTTGCATCGCCGCTACGGCCAGGGGGAGTGCGTGGGGATCGGCGTTGCCGATATCTTCGCTGGCGGCGATGACGATCCGCCGCGCCAGAAAGCGCACGTCCTCGCCCGCCTCAAGCATCCGTGCCAGCCAATAGAGGGCCGCGTCGGGATCGCTGCCGCGGATGCTTTTGATCAGCGCGCTGGCTGCGTCGTAGTGCGAATCGCCGGTCGCGTCGTACTCGATGGCTTTGCGCTGCACCGATTCTTGCGCCAGTTGGAGGGTGAACTCCACCGGGCGGGTGTCGGCCGAGAGGACGCCGATCTCCAGGGCCGACAGGGCCCGTCGGGCGTCGCCGTCGCTCGTTTCGGCCAGAAAATCGAGGGCGTCCTCATGCAGGTGGACGTCGTAGGGGCCGAGTCCGCGCTCCCGGTCGGTCGCCGCACGGCGCAAAAGCTGCTTGATGTCGTCGCGCGAAAGGGACTGGAACTGGAAGACCCGACTGCGGCTGACCAGCGCGCTCGTCAACGAGAAAAACGGGTTCTGCGTTGTCGCTCCCACGAGGATGACCGTGCCGTCTTCGACGTCGGGCAGCAGGACGTCCTGCTGGGCCTTGTTGAAGCGGTGTATCTCGTCGACGAACAGCAGCGTGCGCCGACCGCCGGCCGAGAGTTCGTCGCGGGCTTTCTCCAATTCCTCGCGCAGCTCTTTGACGCCGCTGGCAACGGCGCTCACCTGCCGAAAGCGGCTCTGGCTGGCAGTGGCCAGCAATTGCGAGAGCGTGGTTTTGCCCGTGCCAGGGGGGCCGTAAAAGATGACGGAGCCGAGGCGATCCGCCTTCAGCAGGCGGCGGAGGAGTTGCCCCTCGGCGAGAAAGTGCTGCTGCCCGACAAACTCGTCGAGCGACCGGGGGCGCATCCGCGCGGCCAGGGGCTCGGCTCTGCGGCGATTCGCGGCTTCGCTGGCGGCAAAGAGGGACATGATTCCATTGGAGCATTCTCCCGCTAAGCAGACAACCGCTGCGTGGTGAGGCATAATCGCAGCATCGCGGTTGGGCCGAGCTCGCAGACGCTGAGCCCCCCGAACGCGTTACGTATTGGTACCGAGCCATCTATCGAGAGACAGGCTGACTGATGAAACCGCACTCGTTGACTTTCTTTTTTCTGGCAGTAGCCCTCACCGCTGCTGGGGCAATGGCTCAATCCATCCACCCCCTGGCCGACGACTTCGTCGTGGTGTACGAATCGCCCGATCCGGGCAAAGTCTTCTGCTATACCCCGGGACTCTGCCGCCTCGCCAGCGGGCGACTCGTCGCCACATTAGATCTCGGAGGTCCGGGAGTCGCGGCGCTCCCCGGGCTTAAGGCCGATGTCTGCACCGAGAAGGGCTCCTGGCAGGGAAAAATCCTCACCTCCGACGACGGCGGCAAGTCGTGGCAGTTGCGCGGCGAGTTTGCCGGCGCGCACGCGCGCCCCTTGGTGGCTGGCAAGTCGGTCTACGTGCTCGGCCATACGACCGACCTGTTCATTCTCCGGAGCGACGACGACGGCCAAACCTGGGCGCCGCAAGTGCCGCTGTCCGCGGGGCAGAAATGGCATCAGTCGGCCGCGAACGTGCATTACGCCAACGATTGCGTCTATCTCGTCATGGAGCGGCGCACCAGCGACACGATCCCCGGCTGGTATGTCGGCGACCTCGCGCCTGTCTTGATGCGCGCGCGTACCGACGCCGATCTCACGCAGCGGCAGAATTGGACCTTTGCCTCGGAGCTGACTTTTCAGGACGCGCTGCCGCACGCAGGAGGCGAGCCGCAGCTCGACTACACCGGCATTCCCTTCTACGCGGCGCCGTATCCCGACGGGTCTCTTCCGGCCCCGGGACGCAAGGTCGCGCCGATGGGCTGGCTGGAAGCGAATGTCGTGCAGTTCGTCGACCCCAACCACGTCTGGCACGATCCTCGCGGCAAGACGTTCCATCTTTGGATGAGGGCCCACACCGGCGGCACCGGTTACGCCGCCGTCGCCAAGGTCCTCGAGCACGACGACGGCTCGATGACGACTCGGCTCGAAAAGGTCCCGTCGGGCAAGACCCTGCTCTTCACCCCCTGTCCGGGCGGGCATCTGCGCTTCCACGTCGTCTACGATGAGCCAACCCGGCTCTACTGGCTCTTGAGCTCGCAGCCGACCGATTCGATGACCCGGGTCGACCGGCTCGGCAAGGAGCGCTTCAGCTTGCCGAACAACGAGCGGCATCGACTCCAGCTCCACTTCTCGCGGAACATGGTCGATTGGTGCTTCGCCGGGCTCGTCGCGACCGGCAAGACACCCCGGCAAGCTCGGCACTATGCCAGCATGATCGTCGCCGGCGACGATCTGTTGATTCTCAGTCGTTCGGGGGACGAGCGGGCGAAGAGCGCGCACGATGGCAACATCATCACGTTCCATCGCGTGCAGAAGTTCCGCGACCTGGTCTATTAGCCAAACCACGCCGACGCGCGGCTTGCTCTCGGGCGCATCGTGCTGCGCATCCCAACTTGGGAATCCGCGCCCAAAACGGGACGCCATCCCAGCCGCCCCTCGTCATGTGGCGCCCCGCAGCACAAGAATTTCGCGGCGCGCAAACCGCGGGTTCCCAACGCTTTGGCCGAGCTGCGCCGGGCGGCGCACGCGACCGCGTCCGGCTTGGCACGGGTGCTGCATTCACCGCTCACCAGTGAACTCAACCGAACACAACCAGGAGGGGATCGTCGCAACGAGATCGCCGCCAAGCAGTCCCACCCGCAAGGTCACGGAACCGAGCAGAGGCCGGGCGCACGATCCAAAGTTGCGATGAGCGCCAGGGGAGGGGGACGAGTCAGGAGCCGCCGCAGCGCGTGGCATGATTCAGGACGACACCGGCCAGGGTTTGCCAGTACCCAAGACTGTCAACGATCGAGCCGGATCGTCCGTTTGCAACCTTCGCTAGGCACCGTACGCCACGCGCGGCGGTGGGCTCTTGCTCGCAACGATCGCAGCCGCAGGGCGCGCGGGGTCGGAACAGCCCCGCTCGTCCGGCCGGTTCGGCCGCAACTTTGCCGCACAGGTCCGGGGTTCGGGCGGCCTAACCCTTCCGCACGCGCTCGCAGATCGCCTCGGCCATTTCGCGGGTGCCGACGGCGGTCGGATCGTCGCGGTTGTCCTTGAGGTCGTACGTCACGTACTTCCCTTCGGCGATGACGTCGGCCACGGCCTTTTCGAGGCGATCGGCGGCAGACGTCTCCTTGAGGTGCCGAAGCATCAGCATGCCCGACAGGATCAAGGCGGTGGGATTGACCTTGTTCTGTCCCTTGTACTTCGGCGCGCTGCCGTGGGTGGCTTCGAAGACGGCCCCCTCGGGACCGATGTTGGCGCCCGGTGCGACCCCCAGACCACCGACGATGCCGGCTGCCAGGTCGCTGAGCACGTCACCGTACAGATTCGGCAGCACCAGCACGTCATACAGCTCGGGCTTTTGCACCAGCTGCATGCACATGTTGTCGACGATGCGGTCCTCGAACTCGATATCCGGAAAGTCCTTGGCGACGTTGCGCGAGACTTCGAGCCAGAGGCCATCGGTGAACTTGAGGATGTTGGCCTTGTGGACGCTGGTGACCTTCTTGCGGCCGTTGGCCCGCGCGTACTCGAAGGCATAGCGGACGATCCGTTCAGTGGCCGAGACGCTGATCGACTTGATGGTGATGCCCGTCTCGTCGCGCCCCGTCTTGACCTTCTTCTCGCTGTGCTGGTTGATGTAATCGATGATCCCGGCGGTCTCGGGCTTGCCGCGCTCGAACTCGACGCCGGCATAAAGGCTTTCGGTATTCTCGCGGACGATCACCAGGTCGACCGGCAGGCTGCTGAAGTAGCTCCGCACGCCCTGGTATTGCTTGCAGGGGCGGACGCAGGCATACAGGCCGAAGGCCTGGCGGAGGTGGACATTGATGCTGCGGAAGCCGGTGCCCACCGGAGTGGTGATCGGGGCCTTCAGGGCGCACTTGGTGCGGCGCAAGCTGGCGAGCACGCTATCGGGGAGCGGCGTGCCGGTCCGCTCCATGACGTCGACGCCCGCCTCCTGCACGTCCCACTCGATTTTGACGCCCGTCGCATCGACACAGCGCCGCGCCGCTTCGGCCAATTCGGGACCGGTGCCGTCACCGGTAATGAGCGTGACTTGATGAGCCATGAAACTGCTGAGCCTTTCGTAAACGGGCGACCTACCGGGAATGGCGACGAGCCGTGGGCGCGAGCCCGCCGGCAGAGGGGGGCTCGGGGCGCCGCAGGGCGAAATTCGTCGCGTCTGAGGGCGTCGGGTGGGAAGCTAGGTAGGCTATCAAATGGGTTTTGGGTCGTCAACTTGCGCCGCGGCAAGCGCCGAACGACCGCAAGGGCCCTCTTCTGTAGTCGGGGTCTGTGACCCCGACCGTTGATTTCGGCGTCAGCAGCCGTCAGCACGAAGTTGTGCTCAGCTCGGGCGCTCGGGTCGGCCTCGCAGAGGCCGACTACAGTAGAAGGGGGCGACTACCGCGATGGGCGTCGCACTCTGCAATTCTTCTCGCGACCAGGGCTGACCCGTAGGTCCCCGTCGCCGCGATCCGCTAAAGTGGCGCTCATGTTGAATCCGCTCGACAATCCTCGCTCGCCGAGTCGTCTGAGCCGATTTGCCGGGCGGGCTATCGCCACGGCTTGGCGTATCGGCCATTTCGTCGCGGTGCTCGCGATTGTCGCCGCGGTCTTGTGGCTGGCATCCTGGTTTCTCTGGTGGTATCTCGGTGCGGCGGAACTCCGCGGCTAGTCGGTGGCGATTGAATACCCCGGCGCGATGTTTCAGTGATGGGTACCGACTCAAAGCCCCCGATCACACACCAGCCCCGCTGGTACCAGTTCCGGCTCAGCACCTGGTTCGTGCTGGTGGCGATTCTGGCTTGGGCGATGCTCTATTGGCCCTGGGTAACGACGAACGTGGGTTGGCTGCCGCCGACGAAGAAATTGCCGCGCAACTTTGTGCATCCCCACCTGACGCAGCCGCTGCAGCGGATCGAAACGCGCTCGCTCAATCCCAGATTGCTGGGACCGGGGGTTTCACTCGCAGCGTTCGCCGGCTGGCAGGGGGCGCGGCGCATCGTCCAGCGGCGGCGCGCACGCTGACGGTGAGCGGCCGTCTTCTGTAATCGGGGTCTGTGACCCCGACCATTGATTTCGCCGACAGCAGCCGCCAGCCCGAAGTTGTGCTCAACTCGGGCGCTCGGGTCGGCCTCGCAGAGGCCGACGCCAGAAGAAGGGGGCGACTACTGCGAAGGGCGTCGCAGAAGTGATTCTCGCGGTCTAAAGAGCCAGGACCGGCGCTGCCGCGGGCAGGAGCTGCTGCGCCGCATTGGGCTCCGCATAGCGGGCCACCACTTCGATCAGCATGCGCCGGTCGATCGGCTTGGTGGCGAAACCGTCGCAGCCGGCGGCCAGACACTTCTCGCGATCCCCTTGCATGGCGTGTGCCGTGAGCGCCACGATCGGACGCGTGTACCCTCGCGTGCGGAGTTGCCGGGTGGCCGAGTAGCCGTCGAGCACCGGCATCTGCATGTCCATCAGGATCAGGTCGAAGGGACGCCCCTGCGCTGCGGCGGTCAACGCTTGATCGACCGCCAGTTGACCGTTCTCGACGACTTCGACTTCGGCCCCGGCCTTGGTCAGGAGGTGCGCGATCAGCCGCTGGTTGTCGGGACCATCTTCGGCCAGCAGCACCCGGCAGGCGAGTCGCGCTGCCGGGGCGACCGCCTGCGGCGCCGTTTCGGTCGTAGCCAGATCAGCCTGAACACGCAGCGGGATGCCCTCGATCGGGCCCGTCGCGATGGTCACGCGGAAGCAGCTTCCCAGGTCGGGCTGACTTTCGACTTGAATCGCGCCACCCAGGATGCGGGCGAGCCGCTGGCTGATCGCCAGTCCGAGACCGGTCCCGCCAAAATTGCGCGTGATCGAGCTGTCGGCCTGCGTGAAGGGATTGAACAACCGCTGCATCTCGGTGGGCGTCATCCCCTTGCCGGTGTCGCTGATCTCGAACTCGACCCGCGACGGACCCTCGGGCAGGAGGCGCGCCGTCAAGCGCACTTCGCCCTGGCGGGTGAACTTGATGGCGTTGCTCACCAGGTTCAAAAGGATCTGGCGGAGGCGGGTCGGGTCGCTGTGGATGAGCGCGGGGAGCGGGCCGTCGGCGCTAAAGCTGAACTGAATCCCCTTCTCGACCGCGCGGGGGCGCATCAGCGAGACCACCTCGCCCACCACGTCGAGCGGAGCGCACGGGATCGTCTCGACCGTCAGCTTACCCGATTCGATCTTCGAGAGATCGAGAATGTCGTTGATAATTTGCAACAAGTGCCAGCCGTTCCGGTGGATCGTGGCGAGTGCGTCGAGCGTGGCGGGACGATCGCGGTTCTCGTCGCGGAGCACTTCGACGTAGCCCAGGATCGCCGTCATCGGGGTGCGGATCTCGTGGCTCATGTTGGCCAGGAAATCGCTCTTGGCGCGATTGGCGGCATCGGCCAGCTCGTTGGCTTCCTGCAACTGCTGGTTCTGCAGCTCGAGGCGAATCGCCTGCATCTCCAGCCCGCTCTGGGCTTCGGCCAGTTGGCAGAGGGATTCTTTCAGTTGATTCTCGGTTCGAGTGCGCTCGACGATCTCGGTTTGCAGGTCTGCCGTCAGCTGCGTGAGCCGGGGCCAGGCCAGGACCTGCGGGAAGAGGATCATCAGCATCCCGAAGGTGATCCAGACCGCCACGGCGACGCCGAGCTTGATCATCGCGATCGCTTCGCTCGAGAAAAACTCCCAGCGGAAGTTGGCAACCTCGAGCAGATAGACGCTCGCGCAGATCGGGCTCAGGCACAGCAGTAGCCAGACCGCCAATGGCAGCCGGGCCTGCTCGCGACGCAACGCCAGCCAGGCCATCACCGCGGGCACGGCGATCGACGCCAACGCGATGCTTACATCGCCGGAGATCTGCAGCCAGCCGGGGAGGCTCTCGCCAACCGTCGCCAGGGGGCAACTGCAGATGTGATGGAATGCGCCCATGGGGATCGACCTAGGATTCGCGTCACGTTCCCGCCACGCCTGGGTCTCACTTCGAGGCGTGCGCGGGGTATCAGCCGGGTCTGGCGCCGGGTCCGATACGCAAACTTAGGTTCGACTGGCGGCCGGTCAAACGGGGGAGACCACCGGTCGCAACCATCGACGGACGGGGCCGCGCCGCGCCGCAGTCAGCTCGTAAGTCGATTCGCCGCTGGCAGCTATGCCGATCCCGGCTGGCCGTTCGAGGCCCCCCGGCGACACAGCACGGACATCCCCCGTCCCGCCGGTCCCGGCACTGCTGGCGCGCGAGAGCCTGCATAGGAACCTGAAACTCTCGACGATATATTTAGGTAGCGAACGATTGGATTGGTCCGATTGACGGAGTTGGCGCGCGGGCGGAAACGTGTGCCACTCGCAGCGAGGCCCGCGGGCTGCTCTCCCCAGCAGCCTCGTCGGGTCAATCGGCCACAGTGGGGGAGCACCGTGGGAATTCCTCGCGGCGCAAAGCTGCTACCAACCACTGGACTATCTGCCATGCGCAATCTCGCGAATTGGGGCCGAATTGCCGCTCGCCGGCGGCGTGGACTTCGTTGTGGCATCGGCACGCTGCTCGGCGGCGCCTTGATCGCCGGCCTGGCCTGCGGCTCGGTCGGCGGGCATCGGGCGGCCGCCGCCGAAGTGAACCGCATCGGCCGGACGATCGAGCCCTTCGCGCTTCCCGACGTCTACGGCAAAACGCGCTCGCTGGGCGAGTTCGCAGACGCCAAGCTGGTGGTGGTCGTGTTCCTGGGAGTCGATTGCCCGTTGGTCAAACTGTATGCCCCGCGCATCGAAGAGCTGGCCGACGAGTACGGTTCGAAGGGGGTGGCCTTCATCGGCATCAACAGTAATCGCCAGGATTCATCGACGCAGATCGCCAACTTTGGCCGGCGCAACAACCTGAGCTTTCCATTGTTGAAGGATCGCGACAACACCGTGGCCGATCAGTTCGCGGCCGTGCGCACGCCCGAGGCCTTCGTGCTCGATAAGAAT
>JAEUIK010000431.1 GCA_016793185.1 Planctomycetaceae bacterium
TCGGCTAGGAGTTCCCGTCATCAAGGCCTCCATCGGGACTTGCACCCGACCAGTCGCATCCCGGATCGCTTTCGCTTGCCGGTTCACAGCGCCAGGTCATGACGCTGTCGCGTCATGCCTGACGCAACAACGAAAAACGCCGCCCGGATCCAGCGATCCGGGCGGCGTTGGCGTTATAGCCAGTCTGCTCTGCGGTGATTAGTAGAGCAGGATGATGTCGCCACCGATCAAGAGCTGCTGCAGGGCCGTGCCGTCGTCGAACGGCGTCAGGCCGCCAGCATTCGTGACCTGGCCGCTGAACCAGTCCCAGCGGATCATCGGGCGGACGATCAGGTTCGGATTCGGCTTCCAGTTGGCACCAAAGGTGATCTCGTAGAAGCTGCCGGCGTAGCCGCTGAAGGACGGCGGCAGACCGCGCGACGACCCGGTCGTCGTGTTCGGCAAGAAGCCGCCCACGCGGAAGCCCGATTCATCGCGGAACCATTCGGCACGCACGCCGACGGTCCACTCATCATTGATCGTGCGGAACAAGTACTGGTTCAAGCCGTACCAGCGAGCGGTGTTGTTGCCCGTGCCGGTGACCGCGTTGGCCTGGATACCCAAGTCCGACTGAGCGACGTAGTTCACGTTCTCCGTCAGCGGGCGGCTATACACGACGGTCTGCAAGTAACGGCTGGTGAACGCACCGCCGCCGTTGGGCTCGAGGCCCGAGACGATGACCAAGGCCAACGACGACTCGTCTTCGAAGGTGTACGTCGCCGTGCCCAGGTAGCCGAGGTGCGGGTTGCCATAGCTCCAGTTATCCCAGCCGCGGGTAAAGCCCGAGCCGAGCGTCAGGTTCTCGAAGCCACTGTAGGTGGCCAGCATGCCGGTATGGGTAAACGGCTCGCCGTATTGGAAGGTATACGGCAGGGTGCTGAAGAAGTTACCCGTGGTCGGCACGACTTCGTAACCGACTGGCGAGTAGAAGTGACCGAGCTTGACCGACCAATCGTTGTAGCCGACTTCGGCGAACAACTGCGGCATGGCCAGACCGTAGAACCGGTTCTGGAGGCTCCAGAGGTTATCCAGACCGGCCGCGGTGGTGAACCGGGCGTCGGTGCCGTAGAGCAAGTCGACGCGACCGCCGATGTCGAAGCCGTAGCCTTCGGTGTCGATGGTCCGCTGGGCGTACCAGTACAGCTGGTTCAACTGGAACTCGTTCGAGCGGTCGTTCCACGTCACCGGCCCATTGAACCGGTTGGCGGGACTGTCGGGGTTCCAGGTGAACGGGCTGGCCGCGATCCAGCCGCCGATGTCGATGTTGCGGGACTCGAGCGCGCAGCAATCGAACAACTTGCACGGCTCGAGTTCATCGTCGCCGCACGTGTCGTCGCCGCAAGAGTCATCGCCACACGAGTCGCACGAATTGCACGCCGCGGCGGCCGTGTCGGCGGCAGCGGGAGCGGCCGACGGCGCGTCGCTGGGCGACGGGCTGGCGGCTTCCTGCGAGTAATAGTCGGCGTACTCATAGGCAGTGCGCTGCACGCCGGCCGGTTGGCGTGTTGGCGCCGCCGCGCGGGTTTGGGCGAGCGCCAGGCCGGGCGTCACCAAGCCTGCCAGGGCGACCATTAGCGCCCATCTCGAGAGTTTCATGGTTTGCTACTCCGGTCAAAGGAAGGAAGATGTCGGTGGGGGCGTGGGGCAGCCACGCTAGCAAGGCGAGCGTTGATCTCAGGCAGCACCCAACGGCCAGGTGTAGGCAGGGCCGGCCGCTGGGAACGGTCACAGTTCGTATCGTCGTCGCCCGGCGGGCACGTTGACGGGAAACTGACGGCCGATTCAGGGGAATCCGCCAATTGGGAGCCCCTGGCGCGAAACCTTGCGGCCTAGGCAAACGCTGCGCGATTCAGCTACTTTGTCTCTCGGGGGGGAGGTGCAGCGGTGCTCCCCTTGCGGCTGCCGGCGCCCCCCGCGGCACCCCCTGAACGGGCCCGCGACCCGGGCCCGCGCCCCATCCCGCCGGGGCCTTCGGCGGCTCCCCAACCCGGCCCCCTGCCAATCCCTCGCGCTACGAAAGCTCCGTCATGCTGCCCCTGGCCCGCCTGCTTCAATACGCCGGTTTGACTCTGCCGCCGCTAGCAATCGTGCTCCAACTCATGAGCTCGATCGACGTCCGCGACATGCTCATCATGCTGGTCGCGGGGGGCGCCGCCTTTTGGCTCGGGCGATTGATCGAAGGGTACGCGCGCCGCTGACCGATCCGGGTCGGCCCCGGGCAAGCGGCCGGGCCATGGCCCGCAACGCCTCGGCTGGCGCGCTGTTCAGCTTCTCCGAAGTTGTCTGGCCGCCTATACTAAGCTATCGAGCAATCGACGGCGGGCCCGCCCCCAAGGGCTCTCCAGGGACGACCGATGAGTCTCCATGGATGTGACTCGCGGGCGGGCGGTTGCCACGCGGTTTCTCTGACCGAAAGGGTAATGAGCATGGGCCGAGGCGCCAGGCGTGGCTTGCTCGGCGGTGTGTCCAGGAGGCTGATCCTGGCGCTCAGCGCCGCAGTCGCCGCGGCCAGCCCTGCCGACCCGGCCTGGGGACAGTTCGCCCCTTCGAACCGCTTTGAGCTCTCGGATAACGTCTACGTCGACGAGCCGGAGAGTTCCGCCCGCACCCACCTCGAGCAGGTCAAAGCCTACCTCGCGGCCCAACAGTGGGACGAAGCGATTGACGTGTTGCGGACGGTCGCCGAGCGGTACGGCGACAAGCTCGTCCCGCGGCCGCGCCCGGCCGACGCCGCTGCGGCCCCGGCCGGAATCGTCCCCTACAGCAACCTCCGCGACTACTGCCAATGGCGGCTGGCTGCGCTCCCGGCCGAGGCACTGGTCAAGTATCGGCAACTTGTCGACGAACAGGCCGAGGCCGGGTATCGGGGAGCGATCGCCGCCCGCGACAGGGGCGCGCTCGAGCGGCTCGTCGAGATCTACTTTTGCAGCAGTTGGGGGGACGACGCGCTCCTCGCGTGGGGCGATCTGGCGCTCGAGGCGGGCGATTTCGCGGCGGCGCGCAGCGCATGGCAACGAATTCACCCCCCCGCCGTGCTCGAACCGACCGCCGCGCCGACGGCCGTGCGCCGGTTGACCTATCCAGATTCGGATCTCCCGCCGGCCGATGTGGCGGCGCGACTGATTCTGGTTTCCATTCTCGAACCCGATCTGGACCGCGCGCAGGGGGAGCTCTCGAACTTCACACGCCTGTACCCCAACAGCACGGGGCAACTCGGCGGACGCGAAGTTCAGTACGCGGGCATGTTGACCTCCTTGCTGGCCGCGAGCCGCGAATGGCCCAAGCCCACCGAGTCGGACGACTGGCCGACATTCGCGGGGGCCGCGAGCCGGAACCGCGTCGTGAATCGCGAAGTCGACATCGGCGCCGTGACTTGGCGTGCGAAGCTGAAGCCCGTGACGGCCGATGAGGGACTGCTCGATTACAACCGTCGGCTGGGTCCCTTTCCCGACGATCGTCCGCGCAAGTCGCGCATCTTTCTGAGCTATCACCCGCTGCTGGTCGACGAGTTGCTGCTGGTGAATACGCAGGAGCAGATCCTCGCTTTCGACCGCCGGACGGGGAAGCCCGCCTGGAACGGGCAATCGGAAGTGATCTTCCGTGAGGAGAACGACCAGTTCGCGGGGCCGCAGTCACGATTACTGGGGCTGGGAGCGCCGCGGTTCACGATGACGGCCGTCAATCGCCGGCTCTATGCGAGGCTGGGGTCGCCCGTCACGATCTATGGCAACGAGATGCAGCGCCGCGGCGGGCCCGGGTATCTGGTGTGCCTCGATCTGGCCGCCGAGGGGCGGCTCGTCTGGAAGATTTTTCCCGAGTTTGCGCCGGACGACGGCAAATGGACGTTTGAGGGCGCGCCCCTCTGCGACGGCGAGTTCGTGTACGTGGCCGTCCGCCACAGCGACGTCCGGCCGCAAGCGCACGTCGCTTGCTACGAGGCCGATTCGGGACGCCTCCGCTGGATCCGCTATCTCTGCGCCGCCGAAACGCCCGGCGGCGGACAGAAAGACGAATCGACCTCGAACCTGCTCACGCTCGCCGGGACGCGGCTCTATGCGAACACCAACCTCGGCGCCGTCGCGGCCCTGGACGCGCGCGACGGGCAGATCGAATGGCTGACCTCGTACCGCGTTCCGCAAGTGGGAGATCTGGGGCAGCCGCTTCCCCACTTCCAACGTGATCTCAATCCCTGCGTCTACTATCGGGGCATGCTCTTCGTCGCCCCCAGCGATAGCGAGAGCATTTACGCGTTCGACGCCGGCTCGGGAGATCTGATCTGGGAAAGTCCTCATGCCGGCAGCGCCCAGCAGCTACTCGGCGTCGGGAGCGGAAACCTCATCGCCGCGGGCGACCGCTTGTATTGGATCAACGTCGCCAGCGGCAAGCTGGTGCAGCGCTGGCCGGATGGTCCGAATCCCAAGGGATACGGCCGAGGATTGTTGGTCGGCGACCAGATCGTCTGGCCGACCCGCGAAGAGATCTACCTGCTCTCGCAACAGACCGGTCAGATGGCCAAGGTCATTCAACTGGCGGCCGCGCACCCGGGTCACACGGGGGGCAACCTCCTGCTCGACGACCAGTCGCTCTACATAGCCGCCAGCGATTCGCTGACCTGCTACAGCCACTACAGCCAGGTGCGCGAGCCTCCCCCCCTGCCGGCCGCTCCCGGCAAGTGATCCCAACCTACCTCGCGGCACAAACCCGCCGAACGTGGCAGCAACGATTGGAGTTCAACTCGCAATGTCAGCACACGAACCACCGCCCCCCTCCCTGAGCGAAGCGGACGACGTGCAGGCGGTCGAGCAACTGCACCAGGCCTTTCGCCGCATCACGGTCGAACTGGAGAAAGCGATCGTCGGCCAGCAGCAAGTGATCGAAGAGCTGCTGATCGCGATGTTCGCCCGGGGCCATGCGCTGCTGGTGGGGGTTCCCGGGCTGGCCAAGACCCTGATGATCCGCAGTCTGGCCGATGCGTTGTCGCTCAAGTTCAACCGCATTCAGTTCACGCCCGACCTGATGCCCTCGGACATTACCGGAACCGAAGTCATCCAAGAGGACAAAGTCACCGGCACCCGGGCGTTCAAGTTCTTGAAGGGGCCGATCTTTGCCAACGTCCTCCTGGCCGACGAAATCAACCGCACGCCTCCCAAGACCCAGGCCGCCTTGCTCGAGGCGATGCAGGAACACCAGGTGACGGTTGGGGGGGATCGCCATCGGCTCGAAGAGCCCTTCTTCGTGCTGGCCACGCAGAACCCCATCGAGCAGGAGGGGACCTACCCGCTGCCCGAGGCGCAGCTGGATCGCTTCATGTTCAATATCTTCGTCGACTATCCCGACGAGGACGACGAGCTGGAGATCGTGCGGCGCACGACCGCGGAGTACGCGCCGCAAATCCAGCCGACGCTCTCCGGGACGGAGATCCTCGCCCTGCAGCGGATCGTGCGCCGCGTGCCGGTGGCCGAGCACGTCGCGCGCTACGCGCTCCGCCTCACACGGCTGACGCGGCGTGAGAAGCAGCCCGCGCCGGATTTTGTCAACGAGTACGTGAGCTGGGGGGCCGGCCCCCGCGCCAGCCAGTACCTCGTGCTGGGGGCCAAAGCCCGGGCAGTGCTGCATGGCCGGCTGGCCGCCACCTGCGAAGACGTCCGTGCCGTGGCGGCGCCGGTGCTCCGGCACCGGATCATGACCAACTTCAATGCCGAGGCCGAAGGGATTAAGCCCGACGACATCGTCCGCCGGCTGATCGAACTGATTCCCACCGACGAGGAAGCGCAGAGCACCCGTGGAAAACTCCCCGAACTATTTAGATCCGCGGACGCTGGCTAGCGTTCAGGGACTCGAACTCCGCGCGCGGCTGATCGTCGAGGGGTACGTGGCGGGCGTGCACAAGAGCCCCTACCACGGCTTCTCGATCGAGTTCGCCGAGCACCGCGAGTACGTCCCGGGCGACGACCTCCGCCACGTCGACTGGAAGGTTTTTGGCAAGACCGACAAGTTCTATCTCAAACAGTACGAGGACGAGACCAATCTCGTCTGCCATTTGCTGCTCGACACCAGCGAGAGCATGCGCTATCAGAGCGCTCTCGCGCCGCTCTCGAAACTCGAGTACGCCAAGTGCGCGGCGGCGGCGCTGGCCTACCTGATTCTGCAGCAGCAGGACAGCGTGGGGCTCGCGACCTTCGACCGCGAGATCCGCGCCTTGGTGCGCCCCAGCAGCCATTCGGCGCATCTCAAGCAACTGTTGCACGTGATGGAAGAGTCGGTCCCGCAGCGCAAGACGGCCACCGGGCCGATCTTCCACGATCTGGCCGAGCGGCTGAAGAAGCGCGGAGTGGTCGTCGTTCTCAGCGACCTCTTCGACAACGTCGCCAGCCTCGTGGCGGGGCTCAAGCACTTCCGCCATCGCCGCCACGAGGTGATCGTGCTGCAGATCCTCGATCCGGCCGAGCTCGAATTCCCCTTCGAGCGCACCACCCTCTTCAAGGGACTCGAACAATTGCCGGAAGTGCTGACGGATCCGCGCTCGCTGCGCCAGGCCTACCTGGCCGAGTTCGAAAAATTCCTCGCGGCTGTCCGCTCGGGCTGCCGCAACAACCGTATCGATTATGTGCAGATCCGTACCGACCAGTCGCTCGACGTGGCCCTGTCGAGTTATCTCGCCTCGCGCATGACCAGGATGCAATGAGCCCTGCCGATTAGGCACCAGGATAGCGCACGACCCTTGGAACTCTCAGGCACACCACTGCTGGCATTCGGATTCGGCCACCTGGCAATGCTGGGTTGGCTGGCCGCGGCGGCTGCGCCCTTGCTGATCCATCTCTGGAACCGCCGGCGGTACCGCGAGATGGAGTGGGCGGCGATCGAGTACCTGCTGGCCGCGCTGCGCAAGAACGCCCGCCGCGTGCAGATCGAACAGTGGATCCTGCTGGCCGTGCGCACGCTGGTGATCGCGCTGGTGGTGCTGGCCCTGGCCGAACCTTTCGTCGAGCGGCTCGGCTTGAGCGCGACCGGCAACCAGCGGACCCACAAGCTGCTGGTGCTCGACGCCTCGTTCAGCATGGGCTACAAGCCGACCGACAAGAGCCGCTTCGAGCGCGCCCAGGAACTCGCGGCGCAGATTGTCGACGAGGCGTCGGCGGGAGATGGATTCACGCTCGTGCTGCTGGCGAATCCGCCGCGAGTGGTGGTGGGTAGCCCCTCGTTCGAACCGCGCGAGTTCAAGGCCGAAATCGCCAACCAGCACCTCCTGCATGCCGGCAGCGATCTGGCCGCGACGCTCCAACTGGTAGAGAACGTCCTCAGCCAAACCGAGCGCGAGCATCCCCGCCTGGCGCGGCAGGAGGTGTACTTCCTCTCCGACCTGCAGCGGCAAGCGTGGCTGCCGGCGGGGGGCGCGGCCGGACAACTGGGGCAAATCCGTCAGCTCAGCAAGCGCATTGCCGACCGGGCCGCGTTGGCGGTCATCGACTTGGGGCAGACCGACAGCGACAATCTGGCGGTCACGCGGTTTCGCGCCGCCGAGCCGTTAGCCACGCTCGACCGCGAAACGACCCTCGAGGCCGAGATTCACAATTTCGGCCGTCAGCCGCGCGCCCGGCAACTGGTCGAGCTCCTCGTGGGGGGCAATCGCGCCGGCGAGACCTATGTGGATCTGCCCGCCGAGGGGAGCGCGATCGTCAGCTTCCCTTATCGGTTCGACGCCGGCGGCGAGCATGCGCTCGAGATCCTCGCGGCCGGCGATCCGCTCGAGATCGACAATCACCGTTGGCTCGCACTCCCCGTCAAAGAGACGATTCGCGTCCTCTGCGTCAACGGCAAGCCAGCCGGAGGCAGCTTTCAGCAGACAACCGACTACCTGACGGTCGCGCTGGCGCCCCGCAGCGGCGACGCACCGGGCGGGGTGCGACCCGAAGTCATCACCGAAAGCGAGCTCGCCGAACGCGAGCTCGCGCAGTACGACGCCGTTTTTCTCTGCAATGTCGCGCAGTTCACCGGCGACGAGGCGCGACTCCTGGAGGATTATCTCCGCCAAGGCGGAGGACTCGTTTTCTTCCTCGGCGATCAGGTGCAGGCCGACAACTACAACCGGCAACTCGCCGGCGACGCCGGCGGCCCGCGCATTCTTCCCGCCCGCCTCGGCGAGCGCGCCCCGCAGGCGCAGTACCGCTTCGATCCGCTCGAATACAAGCATCCGCTGGTCGGCCCCTTCCGCAATCAGGAACAGGCCGGACTGCTGACCTCGCTGGTGACCGACTACATCCGCCTGACTCCGCACGCGGGCTCCGCGCAGGTGGCCCTGGCGTTTCAGAACGGCGATCCCGCCATCGTTGCAGAGTCGCTCCATGGCGGGCGGTCGCTGATTGTCGCCACGTCGGCCGACACGTCGTGGACGACGATGCCGGTCTGGCCCAGCTATGTACCCGTCGTGCAAGAGCTGCTCGCCTGGTGCGCTGGAGCTCGGCTGCAGGAACGCAACACGCTGGTTGGGCAACCGCTGGCAGGAATCGCAACTCCGGTCGGGAAAGCCGCCATGGTTCGCAATCCGCGGCACGAGCTCCTGGCCGTCGAAGTGCGCGACCGCGGCGCGCTCGCCGAATGGACGTTTGCCGAGACCTTCACGAGCGGCGTCTACGCGCTCGAGCCGGCGGGTGCCACGAGCCCGGCAGCGCTCTATGCCGTAAACGTCGACACCGCCGAAAGCGATCTTGCGCCACTGACGGCGGCGGAACTGCGGAGCGAGGTCTGGCCGGGAATCCGCTTTGCCCATCAGACCTCGTGGCAGAATCTCGATGAGCATCCCGCGGCCGAGGTGACACGGCAGAACAAGCTGCACGTCTGGCTGTTGACGGCGGTTCTCGGTTTGCTGTTCTGCGAAACCTTCCTGGGCTGGCGTTTCGGGCACCGTTGATGAACGCACCGCTTCCCAACCTGATCGAGCGCCTGCTGGGGGTCGAACCTGCCGGCGCCGGAGAAGGTACGGCCTGGAGCCTGCAGAACTCGTGGAGCTGGCCCCCCTGGCTCACGTTGCTGTTCATCGCCGGCACCGTGGCCTTCGTGACCTGGATCTACGCCCACGAACGGGGCGAGGCGGGACGCTGGTACCGGTCGCTGCTGGCCGGAATCCGGCTGGCCTTGTTCGGAATCGTCCTGTTCATGCTGGCGCAGTTCGTCCTCTCGCTCGAGCGCACCGGCTTGCCCTACGTCGTGGTCGTGGTCGACGACTCGGCCAGCATGGGCATCGCCGATCGCTACGAAGACGAGCGGCTACGCGCCAAGCTGACCGATCTGATTTCGCGCGTCGGGCTGCAGGAGTTGACGCGGATCAACCTCGCCAAGGGGCTGCTCCTCCAGGACGACGCCGAGTTCCTCCGCTCCATCAGCCGCGATTACAAGCTCAAGGTCTATTTCCTCGCCAACAGCGCCCGACCGCAGTCCAGCGAGCTCGACCAGGCCGTGCGGGAGATCCGCGGCCTCGCAGCGCAGGGCGATTCGACCCAGCTCGGACGTGGCATTCGCGCCGTCCTCAACGACTTGCTCGGCTCGCCGCCGGCCGCGATCATCCTGCTGAGCGACGGCACGACCACCGCCGGCGAGCCCCTCTCGGCGATCACCGGCTTCGCCCGGGGAAAGGGGGTTCCCCTCTTCACGGTGGCCATCGGCGACGAGCAGCCGCCGCGGGATCTGGAGATCTCGGATCTGCTGGTCGACGAAGTCGCATTTGTCGACGACATCGTGAACTTCGAGTTCCAGCTTTCCGCCTCGGGCCTGGCAGGCCAGCCGGTGGAGATCGTGCTCAAGGAGCAGAACGCCAAAGATCCCGTCGCCCGGATGACCGTCCAGGCGCCGCCGGCGGGTCAGATCGAAAAGCTGCGGCTACCCTATCGCCCCCGGGAGGTTGGGGAGTTCGAGTTCACGCTCGAAGCGACGCCGCTGGCCGAAGAAGTCTCCGCCGACAATAACCGGCAGTCGCGCGCGGTCAGCGTCCGCAAAGAGCAGATTCGCGTGCTCCTGGTGCAGTCGTATCCGAACTACGAGTTCCGGTACCTCAAGCACATGCTCGAGCGTGACAGCACCATCGAGCTCAAGACGCTGCTGCAGGAGGCGGACCCCGAATACGCCTCGCAGGATAAATCGGCGATC
>JAEUIK010000467.1 GCA_016793185.1 Planctomycetaceae bacterium
TTGTGGATGTCGACGTCGACGGCGACGGCCCGCTCGACCTCACGGTGACCGGCTCGCAATGCGGCGCGCTCTACATCTTCAGCAGCTCGAGCAGCCAGGCCGCGGGCAGCGGGGGGGGCGCGGGCAAAGCCACCTTCTCGGATCTCAGCTTCTCGAGCGTCCACTTGCGCGACGAGAACGGCCTGCTGGACCTGAGTTGCAGCGGCGGAGTCCTGGGAAGCCTCGTCGTCGAAGGGGCGGGCCGAGCGCCGTCGGCCACGTCACCCGTCTATCGGGTGTCGCTGAGCGACTTGACGGTTTCCGGCGCGCTGGCGGTCGACACCAGCTCCAGCCTCGATTTCAGCATGCAGAGCTGCTTCACCGGCGGCGTGCGGGTCGCCACGGGCGACATCGACGGCGACGGACTCGACTCCCTCAAGGTCTCGCTGGCGAGTTGCGTCTCCACGGGCGGGGTTTCGGTCGAAAGCTCGGCCGCACTCGACTTCGCCGCCGACGCCTGTCGGTCCGCCAGCGTCTTTCTGAAGATGGGCGACATCAAGTCGGCCTTGCCCCCCGGTACCGCGGGGCTGGCGTCCAGCAACAGCGTGCGGCTCTCCAATGGGCGCGTGCTGGGGGCCTTGACGGTCCTGGGGAGCAACAGCGACGATCAAGTCACGGTCGACCGCATGGTGCTCAGCGGCGCGACCGCCGTCTCGCTCGGGGGTGGACAGGACCGGCTGGCTGTGGTCGATTCGCTCTTCGCCCGCTTCGCGTTGTTCAGCGGCGGTAACGGAAGCGATGAGCTCACGCTGACCCGGAGCCGGTTCGTAACCACGCCCATTGTGATTGGCTTCGAATCGCTCAGCTCCTAGCGCCGTCGGGGCGCGCCGACGCTGGCGCAACAGGACTCTGGAACAGCGCGACCGACGCGCGGGGAACGCCTGGGCTTCGTGACGGGGAGAGGTTCGGTTTGATGTCCGACGCGCCCTCACCGGCGGTCGACAGCTACGACGAGGTGCCTTATCCGAGCGCACCCTATCGGCTGACGCACCCCTCGTCGATCGCCGCCTTGGCGCGCCTCTTTGGCATGGATGCCCCCGATCCCGCGCGGGCGCGGGTGCTCGAGCTGGGTTGCGCCTCGGGCGGTAACCTGGTTCCGATGGCGCAGGACCTTCCCGATGCGCGGTTCCTCGGCATCGATCTCTCGGCCCGGCAGGTAGCCGAAGGGCAGGAGTTCGTCGCTCAGCTCGGCCTGACCAATATCGAACTGCGCCGCCAGAGCATTCTCGATTTCGACGCCGAGCCCCGCTCCTTCGATTACATCCTCTGCCATGGCGTATACTCGTGGGTTCCCCGGCCGGTGCAGGACAAAATCCTCGGCATCGCCGCCCGCTGCCTGAGCCCGGCCGGCGTCATTTACGTCAGCTACAACACCTACCCAGGCTGGTACCTGCGGGGCATCGTGCGCGACATGATGCAGTACCACGCCGCGTCGTTTCCCGATCCACAGTCGCGGATCCGTCAGGCGCGCGAGCTGCTCCGCTTTCTCGCGAAGACGGCCCAGGGACGCACGGCGGCTTACAACCAGGTTTTGCGCGACGAGGCGGAGATCATCGACAGCACCAGCGACTCGTACCTGTATCACGAGCATCTCGAGACGGTGAACGAACCGCTGTACTTCTATCAGTTCGTCGAGCGGCTGGGGACGGCCGGGCTGCAATACCTGGCCGAGACGGACCTGCCCGGCATGTTGAGCGAGAATCTCGCTCCCGAAATCAGCGCCCTGTTCGAGAAGACGCCGCTGTTGCGACAGGAGCAGTACCTCGACTTTCTTACTAACCGGATGTTCCGCTGTACGCTGGCCTGTCGGGCCGAGGTGGCGCTCGAGCGCCAGATCACGCCCGACCGCCTCCGGCAGCTCTGGCTGGCGGTCCCGGGACGGCTCGAAGCAGAACCCATCGCCTACGATTCGGAGGAGCCGACCCGATTCCAGGAGTCGGGGCGCACGGTGACCGCCAAGGCCCCCATCACCAAGGCCGCGTTGGCAAAACTGAACGAAGTCTGGCCCCGGTCACTGCCGTTCGACGAGCTGTTTGCGCAGGCTGGGGAGCGAATCATCTCCGTCTGCGGCGTGGCTCCCGCCGATCTTGAGTTCGAGAAGCTCCGCCTGGCTGCCGACCTGCTGCGGCTGCTGGCGCGCGGCGTGCTCAAGGCGTCAGTCAGTCCGCCCGACTTCGTCACGAGCGCCTCACCCCAGCCGCGCGCCACCCTGGTCGCCCGCCGGCAAGCCGCGACGCGCGGTGTCTCGACCAACCGTTTACACCGTCAAGTGGCGCTCGAACCCTTAGCCCGCGTCGTCTTGCCGCTGCTCGACGGCGCCCACGACCGGGGGGCGCTGGCCCAGGCCATTCGCGCCGCCAACGAGCGCGGCGACGTGCAACTGCGCCTCCGCGGCGAGCCGTTGGCCGACCCCGACGACGAGACGCTTGCCCGACTGGTCGAGCGAACGCTCAACGAGTTGGCCCAGCAAGCGCTGCTCATCGGCTAGCGCGGGCTGGTCGCTTCGTCCGGCATCCTTTACGCTACCGGCGTCCACTCCGTCGGACTCGATCGCGCGTTGGTTGCGTGAGTTTGAGCGGGGGGATTTGTCACAAGGTGCCGTCGATGGTTTCGCTGCCTCCGGAATCGATCCCCACACGAGCACAGAGCGTAGCAGGCTCGGCCCGCGAAATCACCCGGCTCAAGGATCTCACGCCCGAGCAATGGAAATCCGGGGCGGCCGCCTGGTTGGGGTGGCTGTTCGACGGCCTCGACATGCACCTCTATGTGCTCGTGGCTGCGCCGTTCGTGGCCGAGCTGTTGGGAAACGTCAGCGACAAGGACCCCGCGGTCGGCTACTACAGTTCGTGGATTCAGGCGGCCTTTCTCTTCGGTTGGGCCTTCGGCGGCGCGTTCTTTGGACGGATCGCCGACCGGATGGGACGCAGCCGGGCGTTGATGCTGACCATTCTGACCTATGCCCTCTTCACGGGCGTGTCCTACTTTGCCCAAACCTGGTGGCACCTGCTGGTGTTGCGTTTTCTGGCCGCGCTGGGGATTGGCGGCGAGTGGGCGGTGGGAGCGTCGTTGCTGTCCGAAACGTGGCCCAAGCGCTGGCGCCCCTGGATCGCGGCGGTCCTGCAAACCGGCGTCAACCTGGGCATCATGCTGGCAGGTCTCGCCAACGCGCTGCTGGCTGGCTATCCCTATCGAACCGTGTTTCTGGTAGGGGTCCTGCCCGCGCTCCTGGTGCTGTGGATCCGGCAGGCCGTGCCCGAGCCCGAGGAATGGCATGTTGCCAAGAGCCAGTCCCGCGACTCGACGCCGGGCTTTATGGAGCTATTCCGCGGTCCGGTACGGCGAACGACGATCCTGACCCTGTTGGTGTGCGGCCTCTCGCTGTCGGCGCATTGGGCCT
>JAEUIK010000488.1 GCA_016793185.1 Planctomycetaceae bacterium
CAACGAAAACCTGCCCGGCCTGGTCGTTATGCTCGATCCGCGTGGCGGTCCGATCAGCGGCGCCAAGAACTGGAGCAGCGGTTATATGCCGGCGACCTTCCAGGCCACGGTCATGCGCTCGCAGGGGGCGCCGATCCTGGATCTGGCGACGCCGCCGGGCGTCAGCCGCGAGATGCAGCGTGAGATGCTCGATACGATCCGGGGCTTCAACGAAGAGCACCAGCTCACCCGAGCCGACAATTCCAACCTGGCTGCCCGCATTGCGAGTTACGAGCTGGCCTACAAGATGCAAGCGGCCGCGCCCGAGGCGGTCGATCTCGGCCAGGAGGATGCGAAGACGCTGTCGTTGTATGGCCTCGACGAGAAGAAGACCGAGGTCTTCGGGCGGCAGTGCCTGTTGGCCCGGCGGCTCGTCGAGCGCGGCGTGCGCTTCGTGCAGCTCTATTCCGGCGGCAACCACAATGACGCCAACTGGGATGCCCACGGCGATCTGAAAAAGAATCACGATCTGCATGCCGGCGAGACCGACAAGCCGATCGCTGGACTGCTAAAGGATCTCAAGCAGCGCGGCTTACTGGACGAGACGCTCGTGGTGTGGGGCGGCGAGTTCGGCCGCCAGCCCACCGCGGAGTACGAAAAGGGAACCGGCCGCGACCACAACGCCTATGGCTTTACGATGTGGATGGCGGGAGGCGGAATCAAGGGGGGCATCAGCTATGGCAAGACCGACGAGCTGGGAAGCGCCGCCGTCGAGAACCGACTCCAGGTCAAGCAACTCCACGCCACGATCCTGCACCAGCTAGGCCTCGATCCGAACCGCCTGACGTATTTCTACAACGGGCTGGATCAAAAACTGGTCGGCGTCGAAGGAGCCGAACCGATCAAGGAGATCATGGCGTAGGCGCGACACTCAGTGAGAGTGGGCAAAGTAATAGGCCCGACCGTTTTCAACGTCGTACGCGTAATGGATCCCCCGGTCTTCTCGACTCCAGTCGTAGAACCAGCCGCGCTGGATCTCCACCACGCCGAACTGGGGGCCAATCGCACCGATGGTGTGCGTGCCGTCGATTGGCTTGATCGTCACCTGAGCGGCTTCTGACTCAACCGATCCCGTCAGCGAGTTCGCCCACTCCCAGAACCCCCGTTCGTCGATAGCAAAGTCATACCAGATAGTTCCGCGGCCACCGCGGTAGACACTGACGTCGCTCGCCCCCTCGGGCAGCGCGAGCCCGGCCTCGCGCGGGCTGACGTGGGATGCCTTCTACGGAACAGTGTCTCGGATCCCCACGGCGAACCCGCCGAACAGCACCGAAACCGCGGCGACACCGGAGAGAAGCGAGTCGAGAGTGAATCTAGAGGCCGTGACTGCGTCACCAGTTGCACGGCTCGCGGCGTGACCGATCGCCTCGACGGATTGCGACGGCTGACCTGGAGGTGCTCGACGGAGCGAGCGGTGTATCAGGCGACAACTAACCGCCAACCATACGGCAACGAGCACCATCGGTGCCACGACCTCCAGCACATACCAGACCGGAAGCCCTGTCGCCTTTACCAAAGGCTCGAGCACTGCTGAGCACGCGGTCATTGTTGCGAGTGCCGCACCTCCTGCAAGCAGGATTTTGAGGAGTCGGGCCGAAGGTCGATGATTGCGGAAAGTCGCTTGGTAATGGAGCCAAGCTATGCCCAGGCACGGCCCAATGACAAAGGCAGAGCCAATCCACACACAGGGGTCCCAATGCGTGAATCCCGCGAAGCAGACGCCGCCGACGAACAAGCAGACGCCGATGTTCAGGATGCTGTTGACGACAACTGGCCAGCTGGGTCGTGGCATGTGTGGAGTCGACCATTCGCTGCAAACCGAGATCACATCGAGCGCACGTGCGGCGGCGACCGTCGAGGCCGTCTGCCGAGAGTGCACCAGTCAGACTGCCACATAACTCGGAAATGTGCAACGAGTTTGCGAGCCGCGCTAGCGAGTTAATCCGCGCTGCGGGGTCAATAAGCCCGAGCCACTCACGGGATCCCCGCTAGCTCTTTGCGCGGTCCAAGCGGGCCGCGTAAACGACGACCCCGTCGACAACGCGAAGTTCGAAAGTCAGCTCGCTCGTTCCCTCTCGGGACCGCAGTTCGACCGCCAGAAAGCCTCGCTGCATGCGATGGAAGCGGTGAAATGCCAGCATTGCTCCCTCAGCCTCGCGACTGCCGTGGGAGAATCGATGATCCCCGTCGCCAGCTCCCCGCCTTACGACGCCCTTGATGAAAACTTGATACCGCAAGGCGTGGTTTTGACGCCCGTTTGAGCCGCACTTCGATACGATTCAATCGAAGACACAACTGAACTGGCGGCCTCGGCGACTTTGCTTGATTTGGGACCTCCGCAATCATCCGGGGGCTCGTGGCCGCCAGCCACCATCCGGGAGCCAGGAATCCATGGCCGATACCTTCGTGCTGCTGCCGCTAGCAGCTTTCTTCGCCCTGTCGGCGGCGCTGGTGAGCTTGTTCGGGCTCCTGCAGAAAGGTGAGCGATGACCGGCGTCTATGTACTGGCAGGCCTGGTGGCCGGCGGGTTGTGCGTGTATCTGTTCGTGGCGCTCTTGAAGCCGGAGTGGTTCTCATGACCCCCAATGCCGTGTTGCAAATCGGGATCTACCTGGGACTGGTGCTGGCGCTGGTCAAGCCGCTGGGGTGGTATATGGCCGAAGTCCTGGAAGGGCGTTGGCCGGGCCCGCGGAGCAGGGTCAGTTGGTGCGAGCGGAGCCTCTATCGATGCGCTGCCGTGGATCCGGACCAGGAGATGATCTGGCAGCAATACGCCTTCGCACTGCTGCTGTTCAATGGTCTCGGTTTGATCGTGCTCTACGCCGTGCTGCGCCTGCAGTCGGCGCTGCCGTGGAATCCCGAGAACCTGCCGGCTACGACGCCTGATCTCGCGTTCAATACCGCCGTGAGCTTCGTCACCAACACCAATTGGCAGTCCTACAGCGGCGAGGCGACCCTTTCTTACTTCACGCAGATGGCAGGACTCACCGTGCAGAACTTCCTGTCGGCCGCCACGGGCATCGCCGTGCTGGCCGCGCTGGTCAGGGGACTGGCGCGGGCGCGCGCCGCGACCGTCGGTAACTTCTGGGTCGACGTCACGCGCACCACGCTCTACATCCTGTTGCCGCTGTCGCTGGTCCTGGCCGTGGCGCTGGTGTCGCAAGGCGTCGTGCAGACGTTTGCGCCCTACGCGCGGGCGACCACATTGGAAGGAAAGGAGCAGGTCATCGCCTTGGGGCCGGCAGCTTCACAGGTCGCGATCAAGCAGCTCGGGACCAACGGGGGAGGCTTTTTTAATGTGAACTCGGCGCACCCGTTGGAGAACCCTACCCCGCTCAGCAATTTGCTGGAGATGCTGGCCATCCTGGCCATCCCCGCAGCGCTCTGCTACACGTTCGGCCGGATGGTCGGCGATACCCGGCAAGGGTGGGCGGTCCTGGCGGCGATGTTCGTGCTGTTCG
>JAEUIK010000494.1 GCA_016793185.1 Planctomycetaceae bacterium
CGCACGTCGTGCCGCGAGATCAAACTGACCAGCGAGACGGCGAGCACGGCCAGGGCCGCCGTGCGGATGCCGTAGTGGGCGGCCAGCGACTGCCCGTCGTAGCCCCCGCGCCAATGGCGGCGGCCGATCAGCACGACGCACAAGTAAAGCATGACGACGACGATCATGCCGAAGTACACGAAGCTCGACAGGCTCAGCACCCCGTGCCCGAAGTCGCGGAACTGTTCCGCCAGGCTCCACTGCTTGATCCGCAGCGCCCATTCGGTGGGGAGGATGGCGTCGGCCGAGCCGGCGAAGACCAGCGGCGCGTTGAAGAGCGCCCCCAGCACGAACCCGACGGTCAGGTTACCGGTCAGGAACGAGGCCGCCATGCCGATGGCCAGCATCGCCAGACCGACGAGCCAGTAGCCCACATATCCGCCGAGCATGAGGCCGATGTCGGGCTGGCCGAGCCAGCTCAGCACGCCGATCGTGGCGACGGCCGAAAACAGCAGCGCGATCGTATAGATCGCCACGGCGGCCAGGTACTTGCCCACCACGACGTCGAGATCCGTCGCGGGAATCGTCAGCAGCAGCTCATCGGTGCCTTGGCGACGCTCGTCCGCCCAGATGCTCATCGTGATGGCCGGAATAAAGACCAGCAGGATATAGGGCAGGTAGCGATTGAGCTGATCGAGATTCGCCAGGTTGGCGTTGAAGAATTCGTTCGGCCAGAAGGCGGCCAGCCCGCTCAACAGCACGAAGACGCAGATGAACACATACCCGGTGGGGTTGCTGAAGTAGCTCACCAGGTTGCGGCGAAAGATCGCCCGGATCACGCTGAGGTTCATGGTCGATTCGTTCCGTTAGGTTCCGAGTCGCTGGTGATGGAATGAATGCAGGATCTCGACTCGCTCTGATTCTGATCGTTTACGTTCGAGCCGCGTCGGCATGCCCCGTCAGTTGCCGGAAGTGCTCGTCGAGCCCGCGGCCGTCGGCGATCAGGTCCTTGGTCGAGCCGTCGTAGACGAGGCGCCCCTCGTTAATGAACAGCACCCGCGCGGCCATCGCTTCGACTTCCTGCAGAATGTGCGTCGACAGCAGGATCGTCTTCTCGGCGGCGAGCCGGCGGATCGTGTTGCGGACTTCGTGGATCTGGTTCGGGTCGAGGCCGGCCGTCGGTTCGTCGAGGATCAACACGTCGGGCTCGTGCAGCAGCACCTGGGCCATTCCCACGCGCTGGCGATATCCCTTCGAGAGCTTCGAGATCGGCTTGCCGATCACGGCCCCCAGATCGCACTGCTCAACCACGGCGTCGATCCGGTCGCGCTTGCGGCGGCCGGTCATACCGCGGGCGTCGGCAAAAAACTCGAGCAAGGCGCGCGGCGTCATGTCGGGATAGAGGGGGCCGTTTTCCGGCAGGTACCCCAGCCGGGCGGCTCCCGCCAGCCGATCGGTGGCCATGTCGTGACCGGCGATCCGCGCCACGCCGGCCGAGGGGGCCAGGTAGCCCGTGAGCAGCTTCATCGTGGTGCTCTTGCCGGCGCCGTTGGGCCCCAGAAAGGCCACGACCTCCCCTTGCCGCATGCTGAACGAGACGCCGTCGATGGCCGCGAACCGGCCGTAGTATTTGCAAAGGCCGACCGCCTCGATCATCACGGGCTGGCCGCTGGAGTTCGACTTCGAAGCACTCATCGCGACGATTCCTCGCTGGTTGGCTCGAGAGGCGCTATGCAAGTTGCTGCCTGGCAGCAGGTTGACCGCGTCCGGCGGGAGGGCCGCTGGGCACCAAGCGGCGGCCCGAACCGGCGCTGGACGCAAGGCCAGCGGCCCGGGCAGGATGGCTGTTCCCCACAAGCCCCGAGGGCGGGGCTATAGCCGTATAAAGATACGACTTGAGCCGTGGCTGTCCAGATGGATCGGGGCTGGCGCCAAGCGCCTGGACCGGTTCTAAACCTGTGACGCATCGGTAGTTCGCGGAGCAGTCTGCGGGGTTCGAGGGCCGAGAACCGGCCCCCAGCACACGTGCCGAACGGCATCCCGGCGCCAGGCAGAGCCGCACCGGGATAGAGGTTTCTACGCCGCGGGACCCAGAGAGTTCGGGGCGGTTTGGGGAGCTGCGGTGCAGCGGATCCCGCCACGGGCGTCAGGCGTCTTGTGTCCTGGCGTAACTCAAATGCCGATCCCAGCGCCGGTCGAGCTGGGGGAAGTCGCTGCGGAGGTGAACTCCGCGCGATTCTTCGCGCTCCAGCGCCGCGGCGATCATCACCCGCGACACGGTCAGCATATTCTGGAGCTGCCAGCCAGCCGGCTCGTTGAATTGCCGGCGGAAGACGTACTGGCACCAGCGGTCGGTCATTTCCTGGGCTTCGACCAGCCCCGCGCGATCGCGGCGGATGCCGACGTCGCGCCACATCAGGCTCTTGAGCGAGTTGCGGATGTCGTTCAGGTCGAGCGCCTCGTCGGGCTCGGGCAAGCGCTCGTTGGCCAGCGGCAGCGCCTGGAACGAATCGGGAATCTCCAGCGCCCGGCGGCTCGCCTCGCGGCCCGTGTGGAAGCCGTAGACGAGCCCTTCCAGCAGGCTGTTGGACGCGAGGCGGTTGGCGCCGTGCAGGCCCGATGAGCTGACTTCGCCGGCCGCCCACAGCCCTTCGATCGTGGTCTGTCCCTGTCGATCGACGGTGACGCCGCCGATCATGTAATGCGCGCCGGGGCGCACCGGAATCGGGTCGCGGGTGATATCGATGCCGAACTGCGCGCACACCGCGCCGATGCCGGGAAAGCGCGAGCGCACCAGGGCGGGGGGCAGGTGGCTCAGGTCGAGATAGACGTTGGGATGACGTGTCTTTTCCATCTGCGTGACGATCGCCTGGCTCACCACGTCGCGCGGCGCCAGCTCGGCCCGCTCGTCGTAGTCGGGCATGAAGCGATGCCCATCGCGATCGATCAAGTGCGCCCCTTCGCCGCGCATTGCCTCGGTGATCAGGTGGCGGCTGCTGCCGGCGATGTAGAGGACCGTGGGATGGAACTGCATGAACTCCATATCGCGCAACTGCGCGCCGGCCCGATAGGCCATGGCCAGGCCGTCGCCGGTGGCGACTTCGGGGTTGGTCGTTTCGCGATAGACCTGCCCCGTGCCGCCGGTGCAGAGAATCGTCTGCTTGGCCCAGACGAGCGTCTTGCCATGCGCGGGATTCCAGACGAGCGCGCCGCGGCAGACGTTGTCGTGCGTGAGCAAATCGAGCGTGAAGGTATCTTGCCAGGTTTCGACGTTGGGAGCGGCGCTGGCCCGATCGATCACGGCCCGCATGACCTCCTTGCCCGTGGCGTCCCCCAGGGCATGGACGATGCGAAAGTGGGAGTGACCTCCTTCGCGTCCCAGGGCCAGCTCGCCGGCGTGTTCGTCGAAGTGCGTCCCCCAATCGACCAGCTCGCGAATGCGTTCGGGCGCTTCGCGGACGACCATCTCGACGACGTCACGGTCGCAGAGCGAACCGCCGGCGCGGAGCGTGTCGTCGATATGGTTCTCGAAGCGGTCCTCCGGGTCGAGCACGCCCGCGATTCCTCCTTGGGCGTACTGGCTGTTGGACTGCTTGAGCGTTTCCTTGGTGACGACGGTCACTTGCAGGCGCGGATCGACGGCCAGGGCGGCGCGCAGGCCGGCCAATCCTCCGCCGATGACGAGGATATCGGTAAAGTGATGCGGCACCCGCTTGGGGTGGAAGGGGACTAGGTAACGCGGAGTGGGGTCCTGCATCGGCACATCTGCACGAGAACGATCGAGGGCGCGCGAGACTGAGGCTACTTTGCCCTCCGCGCGGCTCCCTCGGTATAGGCTTCGAACTGTTCGCGGTACTCGGCCGGCGGTTTCGTGCCGCGCGACTCGCGCAGCCGCTGGACGTCATCCGGCCGCCCTTCGCGACTGTTGATTGTCAGGCCGCGGCGCGCTGCGCCGAGACGTTCCATGGCGCCGGCCAGTTGCTTGCGCGCGGCGTCGCCGCGGGGGCCCTGTTCGGCCGCCTCGCGCTTGAGCTGCTGCCAGCGCTGGAGGAACTTCTGCATGTCGTCCTGCGACCAGTTGAGCTTGTCGAGCAGCTCGGGATCGACCTGGCGCTTGGCCATTTGCTCTGCGAGTGACTCGAGGACCAGCTCGGTCGCGCGCTCGGCATGCTCCCGATTGAGCGGATCGGCCTGCGTCCCCGCCGGCTCGAACGGTTGCTGATTGGGATTGGCGTCGTCCCCCGCCTTGCCGCCGCCGGTGCTTTTGCCATTGGGATCATTGGCGTTCATCTCGTCGGTGGTCTTGGAGATGCTGCCTTGCGAGTTGCCCGGATCTTGCGGCGGAGGCGTGGCGCCCGCGCCCGTACTGCCGGGGCTCGACGGGGGTTGGTTGCCCGGCGCGTCTTGCCCCGCGGCGGGCGTGTCTCCCGCGGGCGATTGCGTGCCGCCGCTTGGCTGCTGGCCTCCCGGCTGAGTGCCGGGCTGTTGTCCCCCCTGCGATGGATCGCCGGATGGCTGCCCGCCCGGTTGCTTGCCCCCGGTTTGACCGCGTGGGGGTTGTCGACCGGCTGGAGGCTGCTGCGCGGACTGGCCCGAGCCGCCAGGTTGTTTGCCATTTTGCGACGGTTTCGACGACGAGCCCTCGCCCTTCTTTTGTCCTCCCGGCTGGCCGGTTGGCTTGTCGGATTCCTGGTTGCCCGCGCCGGCCTTGCTTTCGCCGTTCCCCGGTTCGCTCGATTCGCCGGAACCGGCATCGGAGGGAGTGTTCTGTCCGGGCGAGCCTTCACCCGGCGATTCGGACTTTTGTCCGCCCCCCTTGTTGCCGTCGCCCGAACGGTCACCTTCTTCGCTGCCGACCTTGTTCGACTGCTTAGGACTGTTGCTGGGCGAGCTGGCGTCCTCGCTGGTCCCCTGCTCCTTGTCGGGACTGGGTGGAGGATTCTGGCCGCGCGGTTGATTCGCTTCCTGGGGCTCAGGCGTGGGAGACTGCTTGGCGCCGGGCTGTTTGCTTCCCGCACCCCCTTGGGGCTTTTGCGGATCATCGCCGGTCGGTTGCGGATGTCCTTCGCCAGTATTCTCTTCGTCTTGGCCCGGCTTGGGTTGTTTCTCCTGGCCAGCGCTGGCGCCGGCGTCCCCTTGTCCATCTTGTGAAGGATTGCCCCCGGACTCACCCTCGGGCTGCTGGCCCGCCGGTTGCTTGCCGCCCGGTGGCTTGGTGCCGGAATTCTTGCCAGGTTGCGCGCCGGAGGGAGCTTTGTCGGGATCCCCTCCCTCGGCGCCTGGTTCCGCGGACGGCTTTTGGCCCGCCTGCTGGCCGGCGTCGGGCTTGCCTGGCGCGTTTTGCGGTGAGGGCTTGCTGGCGTTCATGGGCGACTTGCCCCCGGCGTCGTTACCGGCGCTGTTGGCGTCGGAGCCGGCGCCGGATTGGCCGCCCGCTTGCTGGCCCGAGTCGGATTTGCCACCCGCGGAGTTCTTGCTTCCGGCCGAACCCGATTGGTCCCCCGCTTCTTCGCCTCCGGAGCTCGCCTCGTCCCCCGCTTCGCCGGAGTCCTCGGCAGCCTTGGAGCCCGACTTGCCCTGGCCCCCTTCCTTTTGTCCCGACTTGCCGCCTGAGCCGCTCTCGCCCTCGTCGCCGCTCGGCTGCGGCTCGGGTTGCTGATCGGACTGTTCCATGGGGGGCTGTGGCTTCGATTGCTGCTGCTCTTTCTGCTGTTGTTCCTTCTCCTGCTGGTACTCGAGGATCTTTTCCATCGCGGCGGCCGGGTCCTGCTCGGGATCGGGACGCTGCTCCGCGTCGGCAGCTGTGCCCGCCTCATCGGCGGCGGGTTCGTCGCCAGTTTGTGGTTCGGCTTCGCCGCGCTCTTCCGGCTGCTCGCCCGGGGGCGCTTCGCCCGTGGCCTCTTGCGGCGGGGGCTGGTCGGTCTCCGGCGGCTGGCCGGCGGCTTCGATCTCTGCGGCCTGTTGTTGCGCGGCGGCAACCTGTTCTGCGCGGACCGACTCGTCGACCTTGTCGACGATCTTGAACCGATACTTCACCGTCTGCACATGGTTGGCCGTGGGAGCGCGCGAGTCGCGCGACTCGGCCCAATACTGCAGCACATCCCCCACCTCGACAGGCGTCGCCGTCAGCCGGCTCGGTTCGAAGACATGCGCGCCGGTGAAATCTCCGCCGGTCGGCGCCTCGAGCAACTCGACGCTATGCAGCCGCTTGCCGGCGCGCTCGAAGTGCAACGTCACGCGCCGCAGACCAAAATCGCGATCCGTCGCCCGCACCCCGATCGTCACGGCGCCGTTACGCGGCAGCTCGTAGTTATCGACGCCCGGTTGCGTGATCTCGATCTCGGGGCCCTGATCTGGCAGGACCTCGATCTGGTAGCGAATCGGCTGCGGGTTGAGCTGTTTCTGGTCATCCAGAAAGCGCAGCTGATAGGACGTGTGCAGCGGCTTTCGGCTGGGGTCGAGCCGCAGCTCGAACGTCGCCTGGGCCGAACGGCCCGAGAACGCCAGCTCGAGATCGCGGCTGCCGTCGCAATTAAAATCGATGTAGCCGCCGCTGACGTCGACGTTCGTCTTGGCCCAGAGGGTGACTTTGGTCCCCTCGATGCCCTGCAAGTCCCCTTGGCGTTCGACCGTCCGCGGCGCCAAGCGCGTGTAGCCGGGAAACTCGTACTGCACCTTCTCGACCAGGATGGCCGGCGTGGCCAACACCTGGACGTGAAAGGGCCCTGCCTTGGCGTCGCCTGCGGCGATCCGATACTCGAGCGACTGCTGCAATCCGCCGGCCGGGGGGAGAATCGCCTGGTGCCGGTAGCTGTCGCTGGGGGGCCGCATCGCCAGCGGTTGGTCGACGCTCTGCCCATCCTGCGTGGTGAAGTACAGCGTGACCGGTTCGTCTTTCCGCAACCCGCGCACCAAGGCCGAGACCGTCAGCGACTCGCCGACAAACGCCCGAGCTCCGCCGGGCTGGACGTCGCCGATCGTGACCCGCGTCGGCGCCGAGACGCTTGACCATGGCAACAGCATCCGCCGGAACGAACGGAGCGGGCTCTTGGGACTGAAGATGCTGTAAACGCAGAAGATCGTGACCAGCGCCAGCAGCACGTATCCCGCCCGGATGACCGGCGAGCGATCGACGGCCGTATCGGCCGGCACGGTCGCGAGATCCTCCGCGGCGCGGCGCTCGATCGCCTCGTAGACCGGGATCGGCAAGCGGGCGCGCTCTCCGCGCAGAAGCAGAAAATTGACGAGGCTGTTCTTGAGCGACGGTTGTCCCTGCTCGATGGCGTGGGCCGCATAGACCGGATTCACGCGCCGGCGGACGGCCGGGACAATGCGCCAGGCCACGTAGCTCCCCACGCCGGTGACCAGCACGGCGAACGCGGCCAGCCGGCCCCACACGCCGAGTCCCCCCGGGATCAGCCAGCTATCGACGATCGCCACCAACAGCCCGTAGGCCAACACGCCGGTCGCCAGCAGCAGCAGCGCGCTGGCCAGCTCGACCCATTTCACCTGGCGCCGCGTCTTCTGGATCTGCGCCGAGATATAGCGGTCGTACTCGACGAGCTCGCTGTTCCCCCGGGGCGGGTGGCTGGCCGAGGGGAGTTCGGGAGGGACCGTGCCGGTAGCCATCAAAGCGACCCACCGCATGCGGGGTGGCGAAACCTGTTCCCGCGGCGTCGAACGCGCCGCTCCACCATTATAGACGTTCGTCCGGGGGGATGATTCCGCCGAATTGTCGGAGCGCGGCCGAAATTCGACCGCCGGGCCCTGCGAACACGTCGGGCTGGGTGATTTGCGACCCCTGGTCCGAGGCGGTAAGCTGCCGCAGGCGGCATGCGAACTGGATCGACAGGCCGGGGATTCTGCCCCAAGCCTAGTCCAGACAAAGCATTATGCGGCCTGCCAGCCGTCCTTCGCCATGGATCGCGTCGGCACTCGATCTCGAGCTCGATAGGTGCTCTGCATGACCCTTGCTTCCACCCCCTTCGCCGAAGTGATCTCGCTCGCGCCCGGCGACAACGTCTGTGTCGCAACCTGCAACCTGTTGGCCGGTGCCGAGGTGTCGACCAACGGCCGCAGTATCAAGCTGACGGGGCCGGTCGGCCTGGGACACAAGATCGCCACGCAGGCGATCCCCCGCGGTGAGCGCGTCTACAAATACGGCCAGACGATCGGTTTTGCGACGGCCGACATTCGCCCCGGCGATTTCGTCCACACGCACAATCTGGCGGCCGGCGAGTTCGCGCGCGATTACGCCTTTGCCAGCGAGGTTCCCCCCGACCCGGCGCCGCTCGAGGGGAAAACCTTTCAAGGCTACCGCCGCGCCGACGGCCGCGTCGGCACGCGCAATTACCTGGCCGTGATCTCCACAGTGAATTGCTCGGCTTCCGTCAGCAAGTACGTCGCCCAGCGCTTCGATCGCAAGCTGCTGGAGCAATATCCCCAGGTCGATGGGATTCTTCCCCTCACGCACAAAGGGGGCTGCGGCCTGCAATACGACGGTGACGATCACCATCAGCTCAATCGAATCCTCTCGGGCTTTGCCAAGCATCCCAATGTCGGCGGCTACCTTTTGATCGGGCTGGGTTGCGAGACCGGGACCGCCGTCAGCCTGATCGAACAAGGAGGCCTGGTGCAGCTCAACGGGCACCAGCAGCGCGCCCCGCGCGTGCTGAGCATCCAGGAATGTGGCGGCACGAACAAGACCGTCGAGGCGGGCCTGGCCGCGATCGCCGAGTTGCTGCCCGAGGTGAACAATGTCCGCCGCGAAACGATTCCCGCCAGCGAATTGGTTCTCGGCACCGAGTGCGGCGGCTCCGATGGCAACTCAGGAGTCACGGCCAATCCCGCCTTGGGTGTCGCGAGCGATCTGCTGGTCGCGGCGGGCGGGACCTCGATTCTGGCCGAGACGCCGGAGATCTACGGCGCCGAGCACCTCCTCACGCGCCGCGCCAAGACCCGCGAGATCGGCGAGAAGATCGTCGAGCTGATCCGCTGGTGGGAGGACTACACCGGCAAGTTCGGCGTCAAGATCGACAATAACCCCTCGCCGGGCAACAAAGCCGGCGGGCTCACCACGATCTACGAAAAGTCGCTGGGAGCCGTCGCCAAGGGAGGACGCTCGGCGCTCTCCGGAGTCTACCGCTACGCCGAACGCGTGACCGCGCGGGGCTTCACCTTCATGGATTCGCCCGGCTTCGATCCGGCCAGCATCACCGGCCTGGTGGCCAGCGGCGCGAACATCGTGGCCTTCACCACGGGTCGCGGAAGCTGCTACGGCTGCAAGCCGGTCCCCTCGATCAAGATCGCCACCAACACCGCGATGTACGAGCGCCTGATCGACGACATGGATATCGACGCGGGCGTGATCCTCTCGGGCACGCCGGTCGAAGTCGTCGGCCAGCAGATCTTCGATCTCATGCTCGAAGTCGCCAGCGGCCGCAAGACCAAGAGCGAGCAGCACGGCGTCGGCGAGGAAGAGTTCGTCCCCTGGAGCATCGGGCCGACACTCTAAGGAGCGGGCCGCGGGCTCGCCAGCATGCCTACCGAGCGCTCTGCAACAGCGTGCGGGCTTCCTGGCCCGCCGCACTCTCCGGCGCCAGCTCGACGACTTGCGCGAGATACTCGCGGGCTTTCTCGGGACGCTTTTCGAGCAGGCCTTTTCCCATCTTCAGCAGCGACGCTGCCTTCTTCGCCGCCAGCTCGCTCGAGGCGGAGCCGCGCGCTGGCGTCGCTGCGCTTCTGCTGGTCGAGGGAGGCAGCGATTGCTCGAGTTCGGCGATTCGCGCCTGGGCCAGCTCGCCGGCCGGCTTGCCCGCGTAGCGCGTAGCGACCGTCTGGTACGAAGCGAGCGCCCGCTTCGGGAGTTGTTTTTCCTCGAAGGCCTTGGCCTGGTCGAGCAACTTGGCCTGGGCGAGCAGGTCTTTGTTCGCGGGCTCGCGCCGCCGCAGCTTGATCGCGTTGCGCGCCTCCTCGACGACCGGGGGCAGCTTCGCATAGGTGCGTTCGAGCGCCGCCAGCTGCAGGGCGCCGTCGAAGGCCTGCTCGGGGTCGGCGAACTTCGCATCGGCTTCCTTCACGGCGGCGCTGCCTTCCTCGCACATTTGCCGGGCGAGCTTTTCGATTTCGACCGCGGCCTGCGCGTAACTGCCGGTCCCCAGGCAGGGGCCAATGGTCTGAATCGCCTTCTCGACCTGCTTCTCGCTCAGCGCTTTGTTGGCCGCAAGTAAAGCCGTCTGCAGCGCGTCCACCTGCGTCTCGGGGAGCGGGGCGCCGGTTTGCTGCAACATCTGCGTGAGGAACGTGGGCAGCTCCGCTCCCGGCAGGTTGTTCGACTGGCCGTAGAGCTGCTCGCCGTCGGCACGGACGACGAAGATCATCGGGATCGTATTGCCGGTGGGCTTGAAGCGCGTGGCCCAGGTTTGCCACTCGGGGCCGTCCGTGTCGATCTTCAGGGGGATGAACGAAGCGATCAGGGGCTGGATGCTGGGATCGGTGACGAGCCGCTTTTCGAGCGCCTGGCAAGCGCCGCAATTCTTGCTGCCCGCCATGGCAAAGATCGCCCGCCCCGTTTTTTGCGAGAGTTGCAAGGCCTCGTCGACGCTCGCGGCGTGCGCGAGCTGCGCGGCAAATAGTCCGGCCGCGCTCAGGATCGCAGCGAACATCGGGTAGCGGACAACTCGCATGGCGGGACCCCGCGGGAGTGCGTTGGGTGGACTGGCCACGACGGGCGCGAGCTTTATTGTGGAATCGCAGGCCCGGGGAAACAAGCAGAATCGGCCTATCGCGGGGAGGGATCGCCCCCCGGCCCGCGTTGACGCTCGGCGAGCCGACCTGTTACCCTGCGTCCGCAAGTGGCGCAGGCGGTTGGCATTGCGACTGACGCCAGGTTGCCACCCCACCTCCCCCTTTTCCTGGATCCGGAACCGAGCCTGCCGTGCCGTTGGATGCCGCCACGTATCGTGATCTGGTGAGCGGCACGCGACGAGGGATCGGGGCCGCGACCGTGCGCGCGTTGCTGCGGCTCGGCGAGATTCCGTATACCTGGGCCGTCGGCCGCCGCAATCGCCAGTTCGATCGCGGCGCCCGCGAGATCGTCCGCGTCGAGGTTCCCGTGATCAGCGTCGGCAACCTCACGCTGGGCGGGACCGGCAAAACGCCGTTTGTCGCCTGGATCGCGCGGCATCTCCGCCAGCAGGACGTGCGCGTGACGATCGTCAGCCGGGGCTACGGCGTTTCCGCCGGCGCGCGCAATGACGAAGCGCTCGAGCTCGAGCAGCGCTTGCCCGATGTCCCGCACGTGCAGAATCGCGACCGCGTGGCCGCCGCGCGGGTGGCGATCGACGAGCTCGACTGCCAGGCGATCGTGCTCGACGACGGGTTCCAGCATCGCCGGTTGGCGCGCGATCTCGATATCGTGCTGCTCGACGCCTTGGAGCCCTTCGGCTGGAACCATCTGGTGCCGCGCGGGTACCTGCGCGAACCGCGCGCGAACCTCGCCCGGGCGCAGGTGGTGGCCTTGTCGCGGGCCGACGTGGTCGCTGCCGAGCGACGCGAGGAGATTCGTCGGGAGGCGGCCCGCCTCGCGCCGCACGCGCTGTGGATCGAAACGCGCCACGCTCCCGAGGCGTGGCTCTCGGCCAGCGGGCGCGAGTTGCCGCTCGCCGAGCTTGCCGGGAAACGGGTCGCCGCGCTGGCCGGAATCGGCAATCCGGCGGGCTTTCGCCACACGCTCGCCACGAGCGGGCTGGAAGTCGTCGAATTTCGCGAGTTTCCCGACCATCACGCATTTTCGCGCGACGATGTGCAGAGCCTGATCGCCTGGGCCGACGGCCTCGACGTCGCGGCCGTCGTCTGCACCCACAAGGATCTCGTCAAGCTGGGAGTCGATCGCCTGGGGCGGCGCCCGCTGTGGGCGCTGGTGATCGGCCTGGAGATCCTCGCGGGCGAGCCGGAGTTCGCCGCGCGCCTCGCCGAGGTTACGCGGCCGATTGCCGCGCCGGCGAGTAATCGGCCAGGCGCGTGACCAGCTCTTGCCAGAGCGACGGCACGGTCAGGGCGTGGTCGCCGCAGAAGTAGTAGCTTTGCCCCCCGTCGGCGACCGTCCGCACGAGAATCGTCTTCCAGGGGCGATAGTAGTACTGCGGATGCTCCTTGCCCGGCGGTCCGGCGCGATAGTTCTCGGGCAGTTCGACCAGGTCGAAGACGGCCGTGGTGAAATGCCGCACTTCCTGGCCGCGCTGCTGGGCGACGTTCCGCGCCATCGAGAGGGCTTTGAGATAGACCTCGGGTCCGGCGACCGCCGAGCCGATGTTGAGGAAGACGCCCCCTTCGAGCTGCTGGATCGCGCGGGCGAAGATCAGGAAATCGGTGTAACTGGTGGCGCCCAGCGCCGCGCCGCTGCAGTTGGCGTGGGCGTGGATGATGTCGCTGCCGATGCCGACATGGGCGGTGACCGGCACGCCCGCCCGCCAGCCGGCCGCGGCCAGGCTCAGATCGCGGTTGGGAAATTTCTCGGTCTCGATCGTGCGGCCGACCCCTTCGCCGAGGCCTTCGCCGCGCGAGGCGGCGAGATTGATGATGTCGTTCAGGCGGCTCGTTTCGTGCCAGAGGCCGAATTGCCCGCGCGCGATCCACTTGGGGACGTTCTCGCTGGTGCCGCCGACGAGGGACAATTCGTAGTCGTGGATGATCCCGGCCCCGTTGGTGGCCAGGTGAGTGATGATCCGGCGTTCGATCAAGTCGACGAGAAAGCGCGAGAGGCCCAGCTTGATCGGATGTCCGCCGAGCATGGCGACGACCGGCCGGCCGCGGCGGCGGGCGGCGACGATCGCATCGATGAGCGCCCCGAACTCGGGATGCGCAAAGCGCTCGGCGGGCGACGCGAGCGGCCGGCAGGCGTCGACCACCAGGTCGTGGCCCCGCTGCTCGATCTGACGCAGGATGATTTGCTGGCGGTCAAAAAGCTCGTAGCGACTCATATGTGCCGATCTCGCACGCGGGCCGAGGGTGTGGGTGACGGTGCTAGCAGAAGTTGGCCGAGCGACCCCTGCTCGAAGTCGGCGGCCGCAGGGGGGCCGTGGGGCGTTTGGCGCAGCAGAATACGGGCTCCCCGCGTTGGCCGGCAACAGCACTTTGCTGTCAGCCTCGCGCGGCGAACTCACTTGTTTTCCGGCCAGGACTTGCGCTAGCTTGCACTGACCTTTACCCGCTCGCGGCGACACGAGTATAAATCGCCGCCCGATTCTGCGCTGGCCGCGGGGCCTGCTGGCTAGTCGGCGCGAGGCTTCGACAGCGGATCATCGATCGGCGCGCCCGAGAGGGAGCGCGCCGCCGAGAGGCCGCTGGATCGTCAAGGATGACGAAGGATCTATGAGTAATCACGATCTGCTCGCCACGTTCGACGCGATCGGCCAGCCACGCGTGCTGGTGATCGGCGATTTGATTCTCGACCGCTACACCTGGGGGAACGCCGAGCGCGTCAGCCAGGAGGCGCCGGTCATTCTCCTCAGGGCCGACCAGCGCGAGGCGCGCCTCGGCGGCGCGGCCAACGTCTGCAACATGCTCCGCGGACTCGAAGCGGAAGTGGCCGTCGCCGGCGTCGTCGGCGACGATGCCGACGGCCGGGAGTTACAAGGCCTGCTGGCCGAGGCGGGCGTCTCGACCGAGTTTCTCTGCGTCGATCCGGGCCGCCCCACGACGGTCAAGGAACGCTTCATGGGACGGGCCGCCAATCGGCACCCGCACCAGATCCTGCGCGTCGACACCGAAGTCCGCGAGCCCCTGGCCGAGGGGATGGAGAGTCGGCTGATCGCCTGGCTCGTGCCGCGGATCGCTGACTTCCAGGTGGTGTTGGTTTCCGATTACCACAAGGGAGTCTGCACGCCCCGCGTGATGTCCGCGGTGATCGAGGCTGCGCGCAAGGTCGGCGTGCCGGTCATCGTCGACCCGCTGCGCGGCACCGATTATGCGCGCTATCGCGGCGCGACCACGATGACCCCCAATCGTCTCGAGGCCGAGCTGGCGACCGGTCGCAAGATCGTCCGGCCCGAGGATGCCTTTGCGGCGGGCGAGCAACTGTGCCGCGACTTGAATCTGGAAATGGCGATCATCACGCTCGATCGCGACGGGATGGCGCTCGTCTGGCCGCCGGGGACCACCGGCCACAGCCACGAAGTCTTTCCGACCCGCGCGCGGGCCGTCTACGACATCACGGGCGCCGGCGACATGGTCCTGGCCGCCATCGGCGTGGCGCTGGCCAGCGGGATCGCGCCGGCCCAGGCTATCGAATTGGGGAATGTGGCCGCGGGGCTCGAAGTCGAGAAGATCGGAGTCGCCGTCATCCCCCGCGCCGAGATTCGGGCGTCGCTGCAGGCCGCCCAGCGGAGCCGGCGCTCGAAGGTGATGCCGCGCGAGGACCTGGCCGCGGCCCTGGCCGAGGACCGCGCCGCCGGGCGGCGGATCGTCTTTACCAACGGCTGCTTCGATCTGCTGCACGTGGGGCACGTGACCTATCTGCAGGAAGCGGCGGCCTATGGCGACCGGCTGGTCGTCGCGGTCAACAGCGATGCGTGCGTCAAGCAATTGAAGGGAGACCATCGGCCGGTCATCACCGAGCACGATCGGGCCGCCATGCTCGCCGCCCTGGCGTGCGTCGACTATGTCGTCGTCTTCGATGAAGAGACGCCGCGCGACTTGCTGCACCTGCTGCACCCCGACGTGCTCGTCAAAGGAGGCACCTACCGGCTCGACGAAGTGGTGGGGCACGAGATCGTCGAGGGCTACGGCGGGCGCGTCGTGGTCACCGGCGTCGTGGCCGGCGTCTCGACCACCGCCATCGTCCGCTCGGTGGCCGAACGCCAGGCGCCGCCGCGACCCCATTTCGACACGGCCACCGTCGCCGAACAGCGGCGGGCGGGCTGAATGCGCTCGCCGTACGGCGGGTCCGCTGGCGACCCGCGAACACCAGTCACCCTCGGACGGCGACCATGAATCTCGGTGTCTTCCTTCCCAACTGGATCGGCGACGTGGCGATGGCCACGCCGACGCTCCGCGCGCTGCGCACGCAGTTTCCGGGCGCGCAGATCGTCGGCATCCTCCGCCCTTACGTGGCCGAGGTGTTGGCCGGCACGTCGTTCCTCGACCGGCAATTGTTCTATGATCCGCGCGCCCGCCAGGCCGAGCTGCACGGCTGGCCCTTCGTCCGGCAGCTCCGGGCCGCGCGGCTCGACACGGTCGTGCTCCTGACCAACTCGTGGCGCACCGGGATGCTGGCCTGGTTCAGCGGCGCGGCGCGGCGCATCGGGTACGTGCGCGGCGGACGCGGGATCCTGCTCACCGACCGGCTCGAGCATCGTCGCGCCGACGGGCGCTATGTGCCGACGCCCGTGTTGGACGACTATCTCCGGCTGGCCTACCAGTTGGGCTGCCGGCCCGAGTCGCCGCGCATCGAGCTGGCGACCTTGCCCGCCGACGAAGCCGCGGCCGATGCCACCTGGCGCCGGCTGGGACTACCCGCCGGGCGGCACGTGATCGCGCTCAATTCGAGCGGCGCCTTCGGCTCGGCCAAGCTCTGGCCCAACGGCTACTTCACCGAGCTGGCGCGGCGGATCGTGTGCGACACGGACTCGAGCGTGCTGGTCCTGTGCGGACCGAGCGAGCGCGACATCGCCCGCGACATCGTCGCCGCCGCCGACCATCCGCGGATCGTCGGCCTGGGCGAGGAGCCGCTCAGCATCGGTCTGACCAAGGCCTGCGTCCGGCGCTGTCGGCTGCTGGTGACGACCGACAGCGGCCCCCGGCATTTTGCGGCCGCCTTCGACACGCCGGTCATCACGCTCTTCGGCCCGACGCACATCGCCTGGAGCGAGACGCATTACGCCCGTGCGGTGCATCTGCAACAGCCGGTCGACTGCGGACCCTGCCAGCAGCGGGTTTGTCCGTTGGGCCACCATCGCTGCATGCGCGAGCTGGGGGTGGACGAAGTGTATCGCGCCGTCCGCGCCCAACTGGCTAATCGGGATGCCCATGCCGCTTGAACTGGTTCGACAGCACGACGCCGAGTTCGGGGCCACCAGCGAGGGCGAGCCGCTCGCCGAGCTCGTGGCCGACACGCGCGGCTGCTGGGTCAATCCCGAATGGGTCTGGCTCGTCGAAGCCTACTCGCTGGATCGGCTCTCGGGCGTGCAGGCCTTGATGAACGCGCCGCGCGTGCATGACGATTCGTACACCGCCGTGCGGCGCTGCGCGCTGCCGGCCGGCGCGCAAGGCGCGCAGTGGGTGCGGATCAAGACAGAGAACGCACTCGGCTGGTACGACCGCTGCGCGACGCTCGCGCGGGGCCGTTGGTGGCGCTCGCGGCTGCAAGCGGAGTTCCGGTTGGCGCAGTGCGCGCAGGCCGCGGGGTTGCGGGTGGCCGTGCCGCTGGCGTTTCGCGCACTGGCTCGCGGCGCGCGGCAGGCCTGGCTGGTCGTGCTCGAACCGCACGGGGTAAGTTCCCTCGCCGAATACTTTGGCGACCCCTGCGCCCGGCATCCGGCGGAACGGCTGCAGTTGATGTCCGAGCTCGGGCGCGAGCTCGCCCGCTGGCACGCCGCCGGTTTCAGCCATGGACAGTTGTCGGCGGATCACATCCTGATCCCGGCCGGAGCGACCGGACCCTTCACGTTCCTCGAGCTCGGGCAGGCGCAGCTGACCGCCGCGATCTCCCTGCAGGGGCGGGTCGGCGATCTCGCGGAACTGCTGGCCTCGCTCGCGCCGCCGCGGGTGTTGCGAGCCGAGCGCGAGGCGCTGGTCGACGCGTATTGCGCGGCGAGCCCGTTGCCGGCGGAAGAGCCGGAGTTGCGCCGGTTGCTGGCCGAACGGCGCGCCGCGCAAGCTCGCGTCGTGACAAGGTCAGCTCCGCTCCCGCCGCGTCCCGCCGCGCAGCGACTCGCGCCGTTCGACACCGGACCGGGCGCGGCCATGTGGTGCGATCTCAGCGATCGTAGCGCGCTGGTGCGCGCCGGCCTGGGGGGATTCGACCAGGTCATGGCCCAGCGCGAAGGGCGGCTGTTGCGGACGCTCAGCAACCGCGAGAACTGGCGGATCGAGCTCCGGGGCGCGCACGGACCGTATGGCGCCTATCTGAAGAAGCATCGCATTCGCGACTGGAAGCTCCGGCTCTGGGCGCGCTTGCGGCTGCCGGCCTTGGCTTCGGAAGGGCGAATCGAGGCCGAAAACATCGCGAGCCTCGAGCGCGACGGAATTCCCACGATGCGGCTCATCGCCTTCGGAGAACGGCAGCAGCCCGACGGCGTGCAGGAGTCGTTCGTCCTGACCGAGGAGCTGGCGGGCTTTCAGCAGCTCGATCATTTCCTCGAGTCCCGGTTTCCCCCGCGCGATCCGCGTGGCGGCCGGCCCGCCGCGGACTTTGCCAACCTGATTCGCGAAGTCGCCCGGGTGGCGGGCGAGTTCCACCGGCGCGGCCACAACCATCGCGATTTCTACCTGTGCCATTTCTTCGTGCACGAGCCCGCGCCCGGCACGTTCGAGGTACGGCTCATCGACCTGCAGCGGATGCAGTCGGGGCGGTGGTTCAACAGT
>JAEUIK010000524.1 GCA_016793185.1 Planctomycetaceae bacterium
CGACCAGCGCTTCGGAGCGCTCGGGCCCATGTCCTCGTCGTTGCCGTGGTCACGCTCTTGCCGGGCAGCTTGCTTGGCGCTACGAAGTCGCAGGCCGGCGCGCCGCCGGCCGGTCCCGGATCCCTTATCGAACGGTCCGCAACCGGCGAGACGCAGGCGCGCGGGTCCAAGCGTACCGGGGCACCCGCCGGGAAGCCCCGCCCCTCGTCGTCGTCGCGGCGCGAGTCGGCGCCCCCTCCTCTGGATCCCGCCGTGGCGTTCATCGACCAGGCGATCCGCCAGGGGTGGAAGGAGCAGCAACTGACTCCCTCGTCGCCGGCCACCGATGGCGAATGGTGTCGGCGTCTGTTTCTCGACGTCATCGGACGCATCCCCACGGCGGACGAGACGCTGGCCTTCGTCGCCGACAAGTCGCCCGCCAAGCGCGGACAGCTCGTCGACCGGCTCCTCGGCGATGAGTATCGCGACGAGTACAGCCGCAACTGGACGAACGTCTGGACCAACCTGCTGATCGGCCGTTCCGGCGGACAGGGGCGCCGCGACCTGGTGAATCGCGCCGGGATGCAGCAGTACTTGCGCGAGGCCTTTGACGCCAACAAACCGTATGACGTGCTCGTCTTCGAACTGATCAGCGCCAACGGCTGCAACAAGCCGGGCGAGGAGGGCTTCAACGGTGCCGTCAATTTCCTGCTCGACAACCTGGAAGAAAACGCCGTGCCGGCGACCGCCAAGACGTCGCGGCTGTTTCTCGGGCAGCAGGTACAATGCACGCAGTGCCACAACCATCCCTTCAACAACTGGAAGCAGGACCAGTTCTGGGGGATGAACGCCTTCTTCCGTCAGACCCGCGCCCTGCGCACGTTCGACGGGCGCGACATCGTCTCGGTGCGGCTCGAGGATGAGGATTTCGCCGGCGAAGGGGGGGACCCGCGCGAGGCCGAGATCTACTTCGAGCGGCGCGACAACACGCTCAAAGTGGTCGCGCAGCCGACCTTCATCGACGGCGCTACGATCGCGCCCGCCGGATACGTCGACGAAGTCAACCGCCGCGACGAGCTCGCCCGACTCGTGCAGAAATCGCCCGAGCTCCCCCGGGCGCTGGTGAATCGGATGTGGGCGCATTTCTTCGGCTATGGCTTCACCAAGCCGGTCGACGACCTCGGGCCCCACAATCCGGCGAGCCATCCCGAGCTGCTCGCGGGGCTGGCGGAACGCTTCGCCGCGGCCAGCTTCGACCTCCGGCAACTCGTGCGCTGGCTGGCGCTGAGCGAGGCCTATTCGCTCTCGAGCCGGGGGAGCGCGGAAAACGAGGCCGACGATCCGACCTCGGGCAACCCGCCGCAGTTCAGCCGTTTTTACCTGCGCCAGTTGCGCCCCGAAGAGCTCTACGACTCGTTGATCGTCGCCACCCAGACCCCCGCCGACGACGCCCGGGGACGCGACGACTGGCTGAGCCAGTTCACGATCGCCCTGGGGACCGACGAGAATGACGAGACGACGACGTTCAACGGGACGATTCCGCAGACCTTGATGATGATGAATGGGGAACTGATCGAGAAGGCGACCGCCAGCGGCGGCAAGAGTTTTCTGGCGGAGCTGGCGCAAAGCAGCATGCGCGATCCGGAGAAGATCGAACGGCTGTACCTGGCGGCCCTCTCGCGCCAGCCCAGCCGCGAGGAATTGAAGCTCGCCCAGCAGCTCTGGCTGGCCAAGAAGGGAGACACGGCCGCGGCGCTGGAAGATATCTGGTGGGCGATCCTGAACTCCAATGAGTTCATCCTGAACCATTAGCGGCCCCGCTGCCGATCGGGGTTGGAGCGTGCCATGTCCGAATTACTCCCGTTGAACCTGGGCCGGCGGCACTTTCTCCAGCACTTGGCGGCGCTTTCGGCGACCGCGGCGACGGCGCAGTTCTTTACCGACTCGCTGGCCCTGGGAGCTGACCAGCTCAAGCGGCGCCACAAGTCGGCCATCCTCTTGTGGATGGGAGGGGGTCCGAGCACCATCGATCTGTGGGACCTGAAACCGGGAGCTTCCACCGGTGGCCCCTTCAAGCCGATCGCCACTTCGGGAAGCGCGCAGATCTGCGAGCACCTGCCGCTGACCGCCCAGGTGATGCACCACCTGGCGATCGTCCGCTCGATGAGCACGCGCGAAGCCGACCACAACCGCGGGCGCTATTACCTGCACACCGGCTACGTGCCGAACCCCAACGTACTCCATCCCAGCTACGGGGCGGTCGTGAGCCACGAGCTGGCCGGCAAGCTCGGCGACCTGCAGATCCCGCCGTTCGTCTCGATCGACGGCGGCAGCGAAGGTCCCGGCTTCCTCGGCATGGCGTACGCCCCGTTCGTCGTTGGCTCGAATGGCCAGGTGCGAAACGTCGCCATGAAGGCCGGCGCAGAACGCCTCGGCCAGCGGATGCACCTGCTCCAGGCGATGGAAAAAGGCTTCATCAGCGAGCGCCGCGGGCCGGCGGCCGCCGACCACGCCAAGGTTCTCGAAAAGACGCTGGCCCTGATGACCACCCCCCAGCGCGAAGCGTTCCAGGTCGACAAGGAGCCCGAGCCCGTCCGCGAGCGCTACGGCAAGAACGCGTTCGGCAACGGCTGCCTGATGGCCCGGCGGCTGATCGAAACCGGGGTCTGCTTCGTCGAAGTCGATTTCGGCGGGTGGGACAACCATCAGGATGTCTTCAACACGCTGCAGAACAACAAGCTGCCGCAGCTCGACCGGGGGATGAGCGCGCTGGTCGAAGATCTGGCCCAGCGCGGCCTGCTCGACGACACCGTCGTCGTCTGGATGGGCGAGTTCGGCCGCACGCCGATGATCAACGCCAATGTCGGCCGCGACCACTGGGCCCGCAGTTGGAGCGCGGTCGTCGGCGGGGGAGGAATCCAAGGGGGCATCGCCGTCGGGCAAACCAGCGCCGACGGGCGGAACGTCGAGGGTGAGGCCTACCAGTCGCAAGACCTGATGGCCTCGGTCCTCCACGCCCTGGGGATTTCGCTCGACAAGACCTACACGAGCAACAACGGGCGGCCGATGAAGATCGCCAACGGCGGCAAGCTGATCGCGCCGCTCTTTGGCTGACCGCCGGCCGCGCTCCCCCGGGTCGCGGATCGAGCGATGCGGCCGTGCGGGGCGGGCCTGGCGCGACCCCTACGACCGACCTGTCCGGCCGGCGAACCGGGCGAACCTCGAGATTGCCCCCGGGGCGGGCACCTTCCGTGTGGGAGGGATCCGGGGGGCGGATTATCGTGGAACTTATCGCGACCGATCGCGTCTGAACGGCGCTGCGCTCCCGCAGCCCCGCTCAGCCCATTTCTCACTTGTGTAGCGCGCGGCACGTCGCATCTCGACGGGGGCCGCGCCGGAGCGTCTGCCGTGTTGTCTTGCGTTTCGAGCGCCAGGCCGAAGCCCGTTCATGCAGCCCTGTCGCAGCGCTCGCGCCTCGCGCGCGCGGTCGCGGTGGCTATTCTCCTGGGGGCGAGCCTGAGCGGCCCCGTCGCCCGCGCCCAGCTCGGCGGCGGCATGCAGCCCGTCCCGACGGTTGCGTACCTCTCCACCTTTGGGCTCGTTTATCAGGGGGAATACGACAACGCCCTGCGCGATTACCTCGACCAGGGACGCAGCGCCATCAAGACGGTCGAAAGCAGTTGGATCGATTCGATCTGCTACCACGCGATGGCGGGCGAGTGCTACTACCAGATGGGACAGCTCGCCAAGGCGCAAGTGCATTTTGATTCGGCGCTGCAGCTCTACGTCGCCTTCTCCGACTGGATGATCCGCGTGCAGTTCGCGCCGGCAATTACGCCGTTGCAGCCCGGGCAGATTGCCGCCTGCCCCTGGGGGCAAACGCAACGCCCGGCGCGGTGGGGGCAATATCCCGACGTGGCTTCGATCGCCCAGGGACGCATCAACAATAACCAGGTCGTGCAGCAAGGGGGGGTCGTCCAGCAGGCTCAGCTCTTCCCGATTCGCCCGATCGAGATCGTCCGCGCCACCGCCCTGGCAATTCGCCGGCGCACCGAACTGCTCGGTCCGTTGGGCGAGAACGACACGCTCACCAAGGACGTCGTCTCCGCGCTCTCGCGGCGGCCGACGCAACCCAATCACTGGACCGAGGCCTGGATCGATGCGCAGTTGGGGCTCGCGTTCGCCGCGGCCAACAAGCCCGACCAGGCCAAGCCGGTGCTCGAGCGGGCGATCCTCGCGGCGGGGGAATTCAATCACCCGCTGACGCCGGTCGTGCTGCTCGAGCTGGGTCGGATCCTGCTGGCCGAAGGGAACTTTGCCGGCGCGTCGAAGTACCTCGAGGAGGCGACCTACGTCGCCTACCAGTACCAGGACGCGACGGTTCTCGAAGAGGCCTTTCGCTATGGAGCGCTGGCCCACCTGATCGCCAATCAGCCGGGGGTCTACCCGCCGCTGGTCAATGCCGCCAATTGGGCGCGCACCCAAGGCTATCGGCAGCTCCAGGCCTCGCTGAACCTGGCGATGGCCGAGAGCCTGGCGATCGCCAACGAAGCGCAGCAAGCCGCGTCAACCCTGGCTGCCGCCCGAGGGCTGATGGCGAACCGGGCGATGCTGCGGGGCAAGCTCGGCGCGCGGCTGAACTTCTTGAGCGCCCTGGTGCTGTACCAGGAGGGGAACGTCAGCGACGGCGACCAGATGCTGAACGACGTGCTGGCCTTCCAACGCAACGCCTCGCACTGGATGTACCAGCTGGACGTGACCGACAACGCCCTGGCGCAAGGCACGCTGGCTCCCCGCGCCGCGACGATCGCCTATCAACAACTCCTCCGCGAGCCGACCGCCGCGGATTGGCTCGCCGACCCGCTGGAAGCTCTGTCGGTGATCGCGCTGCCGCACCCGCATTCGTACGAGCATTGGTTCGAGATCACGATCGGCAAGCGCGAGCTGGCCGGAGCGGTGGACATTGCCGAGCAAGCCCACCGGCATCGCTTCCTGTCGACGATGCCGCTGGGAGGCCGCCCGCTGGGCCTGCGCTGGATCCTCGAGTCGCCCCCCAACACGCTCAGCAAGTCGGCCAAACTCGAACGCCAGGATCTGTTGGGACGCTACCCGCAGTACGATCAACTCGCGCAACAAGCCCGGCAGTTGCAGACCGAGCTGGCCAAGTTGCCGCTGGTGACGGAGGACCCGGAGTCGCGCAAGCGACAAACCGGGGGACTGGCGCGGCTGGCCGAAATCAGCTACGCCCAGGAGCAGCTCTTGCGCGTGATGTCGGTGCGGCGCAACCCGGGGTCGCTCTACTTCCCCTCGCGCCGCACTGCGAAGGACATCCAGTCCAGCCTCGCTCCGGGCCAGGCGATCCTCACGTTTGTGGCCACCGGCCGGCACTACTACGGCTTTCTCATCTCGCACGATCAGTTCAACAGTTGGGACGTCGGCGCGCCGGCCGCGATCCACCGCAAGGTCGGACAACTGCTGCGCGAGATGAGCCTGCTTGACGCCAATCGCGAGCTCTCGCTCGACCAGCTCCGCAGCACCAAGTGGAAGAAGCCGGCCCGCGAGCTCTGGGCCACGCTTACCGACAGCTCCAAGACCGATCTGTTCGACGGCCTGCAAGAATTGATCATCGTGCCCGACGGGTCGCTCTGGTACGTGCCCTTCGCAGCGCTGCAGGTGGGCCCGGACGGCAACAGCGTGCCGCTGGTGTCGAAGGTCCGCTTGCGGATGGCGCCGCTGGTTTCGCTGACCACGCCGGAGGGACGAGCGCGGATCTCCCGCCCGACTACGGCAGTCGTGCTGGGCCGGCTCAACGGCCGCGACGATCCGCAGGTCGCCCAGGCCGCGTTCGACGAGTTCAGCCGGGCGGTTCCTGGTTCGGTAGCGCTTGCCGGTTCGCTCCCCGGTCCGAGCGCGATCTATGGCAGCCTGCTGCGGCGCCTGGTCGTGTTCGACGACCTCCGCGGCACCGAAGACGGCTCGCTGAGCTGGGCTCCCATCCAGCTCGACCAAGGGGGGAACGCCGGCTCGATC
>JAEUIK010000528.1 GCA_016793185.1 Planctomycetaceae bacterium
GCAAGATCACCATGGCACAAGGCATGAAAGCGGAATAGGGGAACCGAGCGGGAGAGGAGGCACGAGATGGCGACGGCCAGCGACTTTACCTTGGGAACTGCACCGCACCTGGTGACCCGGCTGCCGGGCCCCCAGGCGGCCGCTTGGATTGCGCGCGACGACCAGGTGATGAGCCCTTCGTACACGCGCGAGTATCCCCTGGTGGCCGCGCGCGGCGCAGGGTGCGTGCTCGAGGATCTCGACGGCAATCGCTTTCTCGATTTCACTGCCGGATTGGCCGTGACCGCGACGGGGCACGCGCATCCCGACGTGGTGGCCGCGATTGTCGACCAGGCGACGCAGCTCTTGCACATGTCGGGGACCGATTTCTACTACACGCCGGCGATCGAGCTGGCCGAACGGCTGGCCCGACTCGCGCCGGGGAGCGCGCCGAAGCGCGTTTTTCTGACCAACTCGGGCACCGAGGCGGTCGAAGCGGCGCTCAAGCTCAGCCGCTACTTTACCGGCCGGCAACGGGTGATCGCCTTCAATGGCGCTTTTCACGGCCGGACCTACGGTTCGATGTCGCTGGGGGGATCGAAGGCCGTACATCAGCGCGGCTTCAGCCCGCTGGTGCCGGGCGTGCATCGTCTCCCCTTCAACGCGCCGGCGGCCGACTTCGACGAGCTCTTCGCGCGTAGCTGTCCGGCCGACGAGGTGGCCGCGATTTTCGTGGAACCGATCCAGGGCGAAGGGGGCTACCGGCTGCCCGAGCCGCACTTTCTGCCGCTGTTACGGCAGCTTTGCGATCAACACGGCATCTTGCTCGTCTTCGACGAGGTCCAATCGGGTATCGGCCGCACCGGCCGGTGGTTTGCTTGCGAGCACTTTGGCGTCGCGCCCGACATTATGTGCCTCGCCAAGGGAATCGCCAGCGGGATGCCGCTGGGAGCGATCGTCGCCCGCGCCGAGCTGATGACCTGGCCGCCGGGCTCGCATGCCTCGACGTTTGGGGGCAATCCGGTCGCCTGTCGGGCCGCGCTCGCCACGCTCGACCTCATCGAGCGCGAGTATCTGGTGAATTGTCAACAGCGCGGCGCGCAGCTCCGCTCGGGTCTGGCACAGATTGCCGCGGATTCCGCGGGGCGCCTGCGCGACGTGCGCGGGCTTGGGCTGATGCTAGCCGTCGACGTGTACGACCGGGGTGCGCTCGATCCGGAGCTGCGGAACGAAATCGTCCAGCAGGCCTTCCAGCGCGGGCTTTTGCTGGTGGGCTGCGGAAGAGCCGCGGTGCGCTTCTGTCCCGCGCTTTGCGTGACGGCAGAGCAGGTGGAAACCGCGCTGACCCTGTTCCGCCAGGTGGCGGCAGAAACGCATCTCTAGCCCGGCGGCTCGAGCAGATCTTCGATCCGAACCGCCTTGCGCCCCTGCATTGCGCCGGGACGCGCCTGGAACTGCGGCACCCCATCCACGCGGATGATGAGCGGGCTTTCCACGGTGTGGTCGGTGGTGATCAGATCTCCCGGCCGCAGCTCGGCCAGATCGCGGTCGGTCAGGGTCGTTTCGGCCAGGTGCGCCACGAGCTGCACCAGCGGGTTTCCGGCAGCTCCGGTGGGACGGGCAGCGGACGTCGCCGCCCCGGCCGCGTCGAGGGGACAGAGCTGCGCTGCGAGGCTGGCCGGCAGGCAGATCCGGAGCCCGCCCCGAGCATGCTCGATCGCGACCGTGAACTCCATCTGCCAGATCGGCTCACTCGCTGGCAAGCACTCGGACAGACGGTGGGGGTTGGTCTCGATCCGTTCGACGGTGAGCTCCGCCGCGGCCTCGGGCGACCAGATCGGGCGCAACTCGGCCAGCACCATGCCCGCCAGGTGCAGCGCGAGGCGTTGCTCGATCTCGGTCAGCGGCCGCTGCGAGATCGAGCTCGGATGGTTCCCGCCTC
>JAEUIK010000624.1 GCA_016793185.1 Planctomycetaceae bacterium
GAGTGGCTGATTCGGAATCTCGGCCATTTGGGCCGGGCTCACGATGCGGTGCGGCTGGCGAATCATCTGCTCGATCTGCCGCGCCACCCGGAGCTGAACAGTCTGTCCAAGTCGGGAAGTTGCGCCGCCTTAGGCAAGCAACGCTTGATCGATACGCTGACCCGCTTCGAAATGTGGGATGAGCTTCTGGCCGCCGACGAGCGCGGGCGATTCGAGTGGAGCGCGAGCGTCGACGACCAGGTCAAACGCGCCCGCTTGTTGGGAGCGGCGTGCTTTGGCCGAGGTGACGTCGCCCGCGGCAAGGAGCAGATCGCGGCTCTCGAGGCGCTGCTGGCCGCTGAGGCCGAGCCGGAGGCTCCCCCGGCCGTGACCCCCCCCGCGCCGCCTTCTCCCGAGCCCACCGCGACTGCCGACGCCACGGCGCCGGCCGTTCCCGCGGCGCCTGCTGCGGCTGCGACGCCTGCCGAGAGTGCAGCGCCGGCCCCGACCGCGGCGGCTACCGGGGCGAGTGCGCCGCCCGAGAATGCGACCGGCGCCGCGGCGACGGCGGACGCGCCGCCTCCCGCGACCGCACCGGCGCCCTCCCAACCGGCCGAAGCGGCTGCCCCGCCCCCCCCTGCCGCTGTGGCCAAGCCCACGCCCGAGGAGGCCGAGAAGACCAAAGCCGCCGAGGCGGCTAAACGCGAACGCCAGCGGAAGCGCAAACAGATCGAAACCGCGCTGGCCGAATTGCGTTGCTATCTGGCCTTGGCCGAGGATCGGTCGAGCGACGCGCTCGAACAACTCAAGCACGTCGGCGATCTCTCGAAGTCACAACGTGCGCTCGTGCAGCGCGCCGCCAAGGATCTGGCTACGGCCGAGACCCTCGCCCGCGAAGCGTGGGAGGCCGACCGGCAGCAAGCGCAACCCCTGGCGGTTTATGTCGACGTGCTGGCTGCCGCCGGCAAGACCGACGAGGCGGTCAAGCAATTCGAGACGCTGCGAACCCTGGCGGGCCAGGCCGATCTCGATCTGCCAGCCTTTCGCCGCGTCACCGCGTGGGCCGAAACCCGCGACGTGCGGGGAGACTGGCGCGTGCCTTACGCGCCGCCGGCCGACGTCGGCGAGCGCCCCGCGCTCGAAAGCCTCGGCCCCCTCTTCTATCACCCCTGGTCAGCCCCCTCTTGGAGTCTGCCCGACGCGGCTGGCAACGAACTTTCGTTGGCGCAGTTCGCGGGCAAGCCGGTGGTCGTGATTTTCTATCTCGGGATCGGCTGCCTGCACTGCGTCGAGCAGTTGCAGTCGTTTGCTCCGTTGGCAAAGGATTTCCGCGCCGCGGGCATCGAGCTGGTGGCCATCAGCACCGACAGCCGCGACGTGCTGGGGCAGTCGCTCGAGAAGTTCAAGCAGAGCGACGGCACGCCGTTTCCGATTCCGCTGGCGGCCAATCCGTTGCTGGATGTGTTCAAGAACTATCGCATCTACGACGATTTCGAGAGCCAGCCGCTGCATGGCACCTTCCTGATCGACGGTCAGGGAGTGATTCGCTGGCAGGAGATCAGTTATCAACCCTTCAATCAGCCAAAGTTTCTCTTGGAAGAAGCTACGCGGCTGTTGCGACAACCCCGCGAGTGAACTTGATGCGTGTCTGGAGTGTGCCGAAGTGCGGACGAGTCGTGGCGGGGCTGCTGGCGCTGCTGGCCGGAGTGGCGGTGCGCGCAACCGCGGCGGCCGAGCCGATCCAGGACGTTCCCTTCGAGCAGGAGTATCGCGAGGCGCTGCATTCCGAGAAGCGGCGCGCATTGAACGACGTGCGGAGCATCGCGGCGGACGGCGCCGGGCGGATCTGGATCGCCACGCGCGAGGGGGTCTTCATCCGGCAAGCCGACGACTGGGTGGCGCCCGACCGGCGGCTGGTCGACGGTCCTGCTTATGCCCTCGAAACCGATTCCGCCGGGGACGTCTGGATTGGCACCTGGCAGGGATTGTTTCGAGCCGCGACGGCGGGCGATAAGGTGCAGGTCCACCCCATCGCCGACGTCAAGCTGCCGATCGCGGCGATCAGCTGTGGAGCGAGTCGCGTGGTCGCCGGCGGCCCCGACGGCTATTGGGAAGTCCAGGGGGAGCGCATCCGCAGCCTGGAGGGGCCGTGGGGAACCGCCGTGCAGGATCTTCTCGTCGACGGCGACGAACTCTGGATCGCCACGCAAACCGCACTTTTTCATGTGGCCGCGGGGCAGACACGGCGATTGCATCAGAAGCAGGATCTGCTGAGCGCCGACGTCCGCGCACTCGCCCGCGGCCCGGATGGCCGGATCTGGATTGGCTCGAGCGGCGGTTTGGATGTTTATGAGAAGGGGCGCCGCGTGGCCAGCTACACCGGCCACGAAGGTCTGCCGTCGACGCGCGTCCACACCCTCAAGTTCGATTCGGCCGGCACGTTGTGGGTCGGCACGCTCGTCGGGATGGCGCGGTTCGACGGACAACGCTGGACGCTGCGGCACAGCCTGCGCTGGCTGCCCAACGATGACGTGCGCGGCGTCGCGTTCGACCCGGCTGGCAAAGCCTGGATCGCCACGTCGGGCGGGGTGAGCCTGCTGGCCCGCCGCACGATGACCTTGGCAGACAAGGCCGCGTATTTCGAAGACATCGTCCGCCAGCGCCACGTGCGCGAGCCGGGCCTGGTGCGCAAATGCCGGCTGAAGACGCCGGGCGATTTGAGCACCTTCGCGCCGACTGACACCGACAACGATGGGCTCTTTTCGGCCCTCTATCTGGCGGCCGAGTCGTATCGCTACGCCGTGACGAAGGACGAGTCGGCACGCCGCAATGCGGCGGAGGTCTATCGCGGGCTCGAGTTCCTGCAAACGGTGACCGACACGCCCGGCTTCGTCGCCCGGACCGTGATTCCCGCGAACTGGTCGTCGATGGCCGACCGCAACCGTACCTACACGCCCGAGCAAGTGGCCGACGAGCGCGTGCAAGATCCCCGGTTCAAACGGGTGGAGAATCGCTGGCGGAAGAGCGCCGACGGGCGCTGGTTGTGGAAGGGGGACACCAGCTCCGACGAGATCTCGGGGCACTACTTTGGCTATGCCGTGTATTACGACCTGGCCGCCGACGAGGCCGAGCGGGCCCGGATTCGCGCGCACGTGCGGAAGATCACCGACTACATCATTGCCGGCGGTCTGATGCTCCGCGACATCGACGGCCAGCATACGCTGTGGGGAGTCTGGGCGCCGGAAAAGCTCAACGGCGACCCCAACTGGTTCTCGGAACGGGGAATTAATTCGCTGGAGATCCTCTCCTTCCTGCGGGTTGCCGAGCACATGACCGGCGACAAGAAGTACGCCGACCTGGCGCGCGAGCTGCTCGAAAAGCACAACTATCGCGCGAACATCAAAATCCCCAAGTTGACAAGCCCCGCGGAGTTCACATTCATCGACGATCAATTGCTGGCGCTGGGCTATCGCGCCGTGTTCGCCTACTCGCCCGACGATGCCGATCGGGCGATTTATCGTCCCGGGCTTGATCAATGGCAGGGAGCGATCCGCCAGGTGCATAGCCCTCTCTATAACTTTGTTTATACGATCGCGACGGGACAAGCGGTTGCGCCGGCCGAAGAGGCTGCCTACCTGCGCGATGTGCCGCTCGACCTGGTGGAATGGGGGATCGACAACTCGCGGCGCGAGGATATCACGCTCGTAAGCGTGCCGACGATCAGCCGCCGCAATACGAGCCGGCTGCTACCTCCCAGCGAGCGGGGGGTGGTTCAATGGGACGGCAATCCCTATCAGGTCGCCGATGGCGGCGGCGGCCACGAAGAGTGCGAGCCGCACTTCTGGCTGCTACCGTACTGGATGGGGCGGCAGCATGGGCTGATCGCTCCTCCCGCCGCGCCCGCCCGCTAGCCGTCGCAACGCTTCTGTCGTTGGGGAATCGTTCATCATGCCACACGAAAACAACCGCGGATTGCCGCTGGGGCGGCGTCAGATCCTGGGCATCGGCGCCGGATTGCTCGGCTGGGCACATCTGCCGGGTATGCGGCGGCTGCGGGCCGGCGAAGATCCCCCGGCCGGCGCGGCTGCCCCGACCGCCGCGCAGATCATCGCCGGCAAGGATCCGCGCTTGCTGGTCCACAATGCCAAATCTCCCGAGATCGAGACGCCGCTCGAGCTGCTCCGCGCGCAGCGGGTGACTCCCAAAGAGCTATTGTTCGTCCGCAACAATCAGACGTTCCCGGGCGCGCTCACGCTCGCACCGGCCGCGGCCGAGGATTGGCGCGTCGAGCTGACGGGGTTGGTCGAGTTTCCGCGCGCGATCACCATCGCGCAGTTGCGCGAGCTGCCGCAGGTGGAGCGCGAGGTCGTGCTGCAATGCTCCGGCAACGGGCGGGCGTTCGTCTCGCGCACCGCGCCAGCCCAGGGAGCGCCCTGGAGCCGCGGTGCGATGGGGAACGTCAAGTTTCGCGGCCCGCTGCTCAAGCAGGTCATCGAGTCGCTGCAGCCCCACGTCGATCGCACGGCTCGTTTTCTGACCGCGGAGGGACGCGATGCGGCGACCGGCGAAGCGGCCGACTTCGAGCACAGCGTGCCGCTGGGTGACGCGCTCGAACGCGCCCTGCTGGCCCTGGAGATGAATGGCGAACCGATCCCCGCGGTCCACGGCGGGCCGGTGCGCCTGGT
>JAEUIK010000629.1 GCA_016793185.1 Planctomycetaceae bacterium
GGATCGCACGCGATGTTGGCATCGTTCCGCGACCTGACCGACAGCATCAGTTTGCACCACAATCTCTTTGCCAGCAGTCGCGAACGTCATCCCACGCTGGGCGGAAGTCCGGATACTCGCCCCGAGGCGATCGTCGATTTCCGCAACAATGTGATCTACAACCTCTCGGGAGCCACCAATCTGGCGAACTGTCGGATCAATCTGGTCCGGAATGTCTATCGTCCCGGTCCCAATACACCGGCCGACAATCGCCCCCTGGCGACCAAGACCGAGAAGCCCGATGCCTTGCGCGTCTATCTGGCGGACAACCTCTTCACCGGGCAACCCAACTTTACCCAAGACAACTGGCGGGCCGTCGACTTCACGCGCTGGATCAAGGGAAACTATCGCGCGGTTACGGCCGAACAGATCCGTGCCGAACTGCCGTTTGCTGTGGGGGACGCCGAGCCCGACTGCCAGCCGCCAGAAGCGGCCTATGAGCTCGTCCTGCAACATGCGGGCGCCTCGCACCCGCGCGACGCGGCCGACCTGCGGCTCGTCCGCGGCGTGAGGGATCGCTCGCATCGCCTGATCGACTCGCAGGACGAAGTTGGCGGTTGGCCCGAGCTGCACAGCCTGCCCGCGCCGCAGGATAGCGACCAGGACGGCATGCCCGACCTTTGGGAGCGCCAGCACGGGCTCGATCCGCGGAACGCCGACGACCGCAATGCCGCTGCCGAGGGTGACGGATACACGAATCTCGAGGCGTACCTGAACGAGCTGGTCGCCCGGCCGAGCGACTGACGCCTCGGACTCGGTGCGGCGCCATGCGCGAGCATTGGGGGCCCCGCTGCCGAATTGTTTGCCCACGATCCCGTTTTATCCGAGAATCATCGCGATCCTCATCCAGCCTTCCTCGGAAACACCACCATGCGCAACTTTTTTTTGGCACTCGCGCTGCTCAGCACCACGGCACGCGCCGGCGAGAGACTCCCGGCGGCGGCGCCCGCCGATGTCGGTCTGTCGACCGCGGGCCTGGCCGCCATCGACAGCGCGATGCAGAAGTACGTCGACGACGACAAACTGGCCGGCGTGGTGATCCTTATCGCACGCGACGGAAAAGTCGTGCACGCCAATGTCTCTGGCCAAAGCGACCGCGAGACGAAGAAACCGATCCAGCGAGATTCCCTCTTCCGCATCTATTCGATGACTAAGCCGATCACGGGCGTCGCGCTGATGACGCTCTACGACGAGGGCAAATTCCAGCTCGACGATCCCGTGGCCAAGCATCTGCCAGGCTTTGCCCAGCTGAAGGTCTATGCCGGCAAGAAGAATGGCGAGGTCCAACTGGCCGACTTGCAGCGCCCCGTTACCATCCGCGATCTGATGTGCCATACGTCGGGGTTGGCCTACGGACTGTTTCCGCTTACGCCCGTCGACGGCATGTACGGCAAAGAAAAGCTGCTGGACCATACCCAGACGCTCGACAGCCTCCTGGACCGGTTGCTCAAGCTGCCGCTGGCAGCGCAGCCGGGCGAGCGGTGGATGTACAGCATATCAGTGGACGTGCAGGGAAAGCTGATCGAAGCCCTCTCGGGGCAGACGCTTGATACGTTCTTTGCGCAGCGAATCTTCGAGCCGCTCGGGATGACCGACACGGGGTTCTATGTGCCGTCCGATCAGCTCGACCGCTTCACCACCAATTATGGACTCAAGGACGGGCGTCTCGCGCCGATCGACGTGCCGGCCACCAGCCAGTTTGCCAAGAAGCCGGCGCTGCTTTCCGGAGGGGGAGGATTGATCTCGACTGCCGACGATTATCTGCAGTTTGCGCAGATGATGCTCAATCGCGGCGAGCTTCACGGCCGCCGGATTCTCCAGCCCGACACGGTCGACTTGATGACGAAAAACCATCTGCCCGACCGCCTCGTGCCGATCACGATTGGCCCGCTCGCGCTGGAGAACCTGGGCTTCGGGCTCGACGTTTCGGTACGGGTGAAGCTGAATCCGGGCGAACCGGCCGGGGCACTGGGCGAATACGGGTGGGGCGGAGCGGCCAGCACGCAGTTCTTTGTCTCGCCCGGCGAAGACCTGATTTGCGTCGCGATGACGCAGTTTATGCCCGCCTCTCAGCTCTATTCGAATGACGTGCGCAAGCTGCTGTACCAGGCGATTACGCAGCCCAAAGAAGCAGCGGCCGCGGCTGGTCGGTGACAGCCGCGGGCCAATGGCACGCGCACGTCATTTGGGGGGCAGGGCACTGGCAAACTCGAGCGCAAGCTCGATCCAGCCGCGCAATTGCGCATCGGAATCGCACGCCTCGGCGTCGACGAAAATCCACCCCTTCATCGGTCGGCCGGTGACGTCAAACTCGCGCGTACCGGGTTCGAGCAGCGCCGTCCGGGCTTGCTCCTCGCCCAGACGGGCGATCAGGGCCGCTTGCCAGACGCCGACGAGCATGTTGCCGCGGTACAAAAACGCCAGCCCGCCGAACATGCGTTTCTCGACGACACCGCGCTGGCCGCTGAGCGCCTGGCGCACCCGCTCGGCGAGGGCTTCGCTATACGGCATGGGCCGGCGCCTTTGCGGGCATGCGTGTCTGCTCGAATTGCAAGTACGAGCGATATCCGCCGCTGAGATTGACGACGTCGAAACCCTCCTGCGTTAAGAGGCGGGTGGCCAGATAGCCGCGCTGCCCGACCTGGCAATACGCGAGGATCCGGCGCTCGCGCGGTAGTTCGCCCAAACGGTCGCGCAGCTCGTCGATCGGAATATTGGTGGCTCCCGCGATCTGCCCTGCCGCAAACTCGTCGGGCGTGCGGACGTCGAGCAAATACGGGGCCGCCGCGCTCCGGGACGCGGTATCCCAGACCTCATCGACGGCCACTTGCGGATGATCCCCTCGAAGCAAACCTGCGGCCACGAAGCCCGCCATGTTGACGGCGTCCTTCGCCGAACCGAACTGCGGTGCGTAGGTCAGCTCGACCTCTTCCAGGTCGTAGACAGTGAGCCCGGCCTGGATCACCATCGCCAGGACATCCATGCGTTTGTCGACCCCGGCGCCACCCACCGCCTGGGCCCCAAGCACCCGTCCCGACTCAGGCTCGAACAGCAACTTGAGCGTCATCTGCTCGGCGTGGGGATAGTAGCCGGCATGGTTGAGCGGATGCACATAGATCTTGCGGAACGGCCGCTGGAGCCGGAGGAGCGTCTTTTCGGTCGCGCCAGTCATGGCCGCCGCGGTCGAGAAGAGCCCCACGATCGCGGTTCCCTGCGTGCCGCGGTATTTTGACTCGCGACCGAAAATGCGATCGGCCGCAATCCGTCCCTGGCGATTGGCAGGTCCTGCCAGCGGGACTTGCGCGGGAGTACCGGTCACAAAGTCGCGTGTTTCGACGGCATCCCCCACGGCATAAATATCGGGGTCTGAGGTGCGCATGCCCGCATCGACTCGAATCCCACCCCGCGGCCCGATTTCGAGCCCGGCCTCGACTGCCAACTGGTTCTCCGGCCGCACGCCCACGCTGAGCACGACCAACTGGGCGGGTAGGCGCTGTCCCGACTTGAGCAGCACGTCGACGCCCTGCCCAGTCGCCTCGAACGCTTCGGCCGATTGTCCGAGGATCAGCCGCACGTTGTGCTTCTTGAGGGCCGTGACCAGCGGAGCGGTCATCTCCCGATCGAACGGCGGCAGCACCTGCTCCTGCAATTCAACGACGGTCGTGGCCACGCCGCGCGACGCGAGGTTCTCGGCCATCTCGAGGCCGATGAACCCCGCCCCAATCACCACGGCGCTTTGCACGCCGCGGTCGAGGAGCTGATGGATGCGATCGGTATCGACCAGGTTGCGGAGGACCTGAATCTGCGGCAGTTCGATCCCGGGCAAATTCGGGCGGATCGGCGCGGCGCCCGGCGAGAGAATCAGCTTGTCGTACGACTCTTCG
>JAEUIK010000722.1 GCA_016793185.1 Planctomycetaceae bacterium
CCGATCACCCACATATAAGAGATCGAGCCGCCGAACGACCAGCCCAGCGAGCCGAAGAACCCGAAGTACGCGACGCGCCGATGCCAGTCGGTGCGCCCCAGACTGATGGCGGCCGCCATGGCGGCCAGCGCCCCGGGGATCATGGCCCCGAATTCGTGACCCCAGTTTCCGCGCACGCCCCACCCAACCGAAAGTGCCAAACCGCAGAAGAGGATGGTCGCCAACTCGGCTGCGGTGACGCGGAAGCCGGAGGGCGCGCTGGTGCCGCTAGAGTTCGGGTCAGAACCTTCCACGGAGGGGAGCGCTTCGCCGGTCATCGGTCGGGCTTTCCAGAGGCGGCAATGGCATGCGCGAGTCGGTCGAGCGGGTATGGAGTGCCAAAATAGGCAGACTAGCAGATCGACACAACCATGTCCGGCGGCGCCGGCTTTCGCGCGCACCCCCGACGGTACTTGCGTGGCAACTCCTTGCCGGGTCGGCGGAAGCGAATAGGATGGCCTCCGCAGTTGCCTCCGCACGCCTTCCAAACTGCTGGTTCTATGGTCCGAACACCCGCTTCCGACCCCGATCCGCTGTACGCCCCGCTGGGGGACCTGGGACCGGTCTGCCGCCTGGGACTGGCGACGCGCGGCGATGCGCAGCTCGAGCCGGAGGCCTACCTCCGCGCGCTGGATAGCGGGGTCAACTATTTCAATTGGTGCGGGTACCGCGACGGCATGAGCGCGGCCATCCAGCGCCTCGGCCCGCGGCGGCGGGAAGTCCTGCTGGCGGCCCAGTTCGAAGCGCGTACGGCGGACGCTGCCCGCACGGAGCTCGCACGGCTCCTCAACGAGTTGCGCACCGACTGGATCGACGTATTGACGTACTACTACGTTGAATCCGCCGCCGAATGGCAAGAGATCACCGGGCCCGGAGGCGCAGCCGAGTATCTGGCGCAGGCGCGCAGCGCGGGGCAGGTACGGTGCCTCGGCCTGACCAGCCATCAACGCGAACTCGCGGCCACGATCGCCGCGGCGGGTGAGATCGACCTGCTGATGATTCGCTACAATGCGGCCCATCGTGGCGCCGAGCGACAGGTGTTCCCGGTCACGCGGCCGCGGGGAATGCCGGTCGTTGCCTACACGGCCCTGCGCTGGCAGGCTCTGTTGCGCTCGACGCCCGAGGATCCCCCGGATTTCGTGCCGCCGACCGCCACGGAGTGCTACCGATTCGTGCTGGCTCATCCCGCGGTGAGCGTGGTCCTGATGGCGCCGGGTAATGAGGCCGAGTTGACTGACGATCTGAAGATACTCGCGCGGCCATCCGGTTTGACGCCCGAACGCTACGCCGAACTGGTACGGCATGGCGAGCGGGTGCGGCGGCACGCCGGCAGCTTTCCCTGATAAAGCCCCTTGGAGCGGCGCCCCATGCCTGGTGAACTCTGCTGGTTATCGGCCGTCGAATTGGCTGGCGAGATCCGCGCGCGGCGGGTTTCGCCCAGCGAAGTCGTGGACGACGCGCTGGCCCGCATCGACCGGCTGAACCCCCAATTGAACGCGATCGTCACGCGCTGCGACGATGCCGCCCGGCAACGGGCGCGCGAAATCGAATCGGCGCTGGCGCGCGGAGACGAAGTCGGGCCCCTGGCGGGCGTGCCCATCACGGTCAAGGACCTGCACCTCACCGCCGGCCTGCGCACCACGTTCGGTTCCAAGCTGTACGAAGACTTCGTGCCAGAGCGCGATTCGCCCATCGTCGAGCGCTTGCGGCGTGCCGGGGCCATCATCATCGGCAAGACGAACACGGCGGAATTCGGTCTGGTGCCGCTCACGTGCAGCGCACTGCTGGGAGATGCGCACAACCCCTGGGATCCCGCGCGGAACACCGGTGGTTCGAGCGGTGGCTCGGCGGCAGCCGTGGCGTGCGGAATCGGACCGCTGGCGACGGGGAGCGACGGCGGCGGATCAATCCGCGTGCCGGCGGCGTTTTGCGGCGTCTTCGGCCTCAAACCCCATCTGGGTCGCATTCCCCACATCCCGTTTCCGCGCGGCTGGGAGAGTCTTTCGCATCAAGGCGTGTTGACGCGCACGGTGCGCGACACGGCCTTGGCGCTCGACGTGCTCGCCGGCCCGCTGGAGGCGGATCGGTGGTCGCTGCCGGCCCCCACGGCGAGCTACCTTGCCGCCTGCGACGGCGAAATCGCCGGCCTGCGGCTGGCCTGGTCGCCAGGGCTGGGCAGCTTTGACGTCGAGCCGGAAGTACTCGCGGTGCTCCGCGCCAGCGTCGAAAAGTTCGCCCGTCTGGGATGCAAGATCGACGAGGTGGAGCTCGATCTTCCCGATCTCGGTCCGGCGCAGCAGACGATTGTCCTCTGCGAGGCGAGCGCTGCGCTTGGTCCGCGCCGCGAGGAATGGGAGCGCGTGCCGTTCGCCGCGACGCGCAAACTGCTGACCAACGCCGATCGCATGACCTACCAGGATCTGATCCAGGCTCAGTGGGCGCGCGACGCGTATGCCGAGCGCATCGCGCCGCTGTTCGCCAACTACGATGCGCTGCTCACCGCGGTGACGCCGATCCCGGCGACGCTCAACGGGACGTTGGGACCCAAAGAGATCAACGGCCAGAAACAGCGGGCCCTCTTCTGGTTGAACTTCTGCGTGCCGTTCAACATGACGGGACAGCCTGCCGCGAGCCTGCCAGTCGGCTTCACTCCTCAGGGGTTGCCCGTCGGCCTGCAGCTCGTGGGGCGCCGTTTCGACGAGGCCACGCTCTTGCGGCTCGCGGCCGCCTATGAAGCTGCGTATCCCTGGGTTGACCAACGGCCTCCACTGGCGCGCTGAGACGCGTGGAGCGAGCGCCGCCGAGCCTATCCGCGCGACGAGCGCCGCGCGGCATGCGGTACCCGCCCCCCGGGGGCCAGCCGCCCTTTGGGAGGTGGTGTCATCTGGCTCACCTCCGCGACCTCCGGCGAACCCGCCGGAACGGCCTGGGACAGGTGCGGACGCCCAGAGAATTCCAGCGGAACCAGCGGGAGCGCCGCGTCGATGCGGAGCAGGTTGTCGCGAACCGTCAGACCGGTCGTGGCGCCAGCCGGCGGCAGGTCGGTCTCAGGGGGCTTCGACGGCATCGATCTGGCTCATGCGTGGCGCGGACTCGCGCGGCAGGGGAGAAGTACCCCGGTGCGCCGAAGTCGCCGCGCAGCGCAGGATCGACCATCAGGCCGGGGTGGCGTGAAGCCGCCACAAAAAATGCTTGCCGGGCCGGTCGTGCCGTCTGTGCGGCCGGGCGAATGCGGTTCGCTGGCCGCGCCCGGGCTACTTGCCCTGGAACTGCGGCGGCCGCTTCTCGAGAAAGGCCATGACCCCTTCCTTGAAGTCGTGCGTGCCGATCAGTTCCTCTTGCAGAGTCGCCTCCCAGAGGAGCGCTTGCTCGAGGGTTCCCGCATTCATCGCCGAGCGAATGGCGAGCTTCGAATGCGCCAGCGATAACGGCGCCTTGGCGGCGATCTGCTCGGCGAATTCCTGCACCTGATCCTCGAAGCCCTCGGCGGCATAGACGTGGTTCACCATGCCCCAGGCGTGCGCCTGTTCGGCGGCCACGCGTTGCCCGGTGAACGCCATCTCCAAGGCCCGACCGCTGCCGATCAGGCGCGGCAAGGTGAAGCTGCCGCCACCGTCGGGAATCAGGGCGATGTTGACAAAGATCTCCGCGAAGAACGCCCGCGGGGTGGCGAGCCGGATGTCGGCGGCCAGGGCAATGTCGCTGCCGATGCCAGCGGCGGCCCCGTCGACGGCGGCGATTACGGGGAGTGTCGACCGCGTCATGGCCAGCACGAGCGTGTGGTAGTGCTCGACCAGGGCCTGGCGGACGCCGCGCATCTCGCCCCCCAGCCGCGGCGCCAGCGCCTTGAGATCGGCCCCCGCACAGAAGGAGCCGCCGTTGCCCGTAATGACGATCACCCGCGCGCCTTCGCCCGGCGCCGCTTCCACCTCGACGCGCATCAGATCGGCCGACTCGGGCGCGATGGCGTTCTTGACTTCCGGCCGATTGAATCGGACCCACTTGACGGCGCCGCGGAGTTCACTGGTGACGATCGCTTCGGTGGTGGTCTGAGCCATAGCCAAGAGTCCTGTGCGGAAGTGTTGGGAATCGTTGACCGATGATGCGGGCCGGGGCGGGCTAGAAGCCAAAGGTCCCTCCGAGATTGTTCAAATCGATGCTCGGCAGCAGCAGGTTGCCCACGGTCGGGATCATGAACGCTCCGAGCCGGAGGAATCCCTTGTCGAAGGTCATGTCGATCACGAGGCTGCCTTCGGGGGTTTGCCCGACGACGGTAAAGCCGTCCCCAACCTGCAGCTGCAGGGCAATGACCGACGTCAGGAGCTGGAGGTTGCCGCCTCCCAAGGGGGGGGGCAGCATGCGGAACAAGCCCGCGGCCTTACCAGTGACCCGCAAGGGGGCCACGTCCGCCAGTTCAGGAGCTTCGATCGCCTGCTTGATGAAGTCGACCGACTTCGCGCCGAACGCGAAGTAGAGGGTGTTGTCGTTGACGGCGAGATAAAACCGCCCGCTGCCGCCGAACGGCTTCATGAGTGCGGTGAACTCGGAATCTGTCGGCAGCGCGACGCTGTGGATGCGCACGGAGTTGTGAACCGCTTCGTCGACCTTGAAGCCGGAATTGGGGTCGTCCTTCGTGGCTTCGATCAACTTGTCGAGCTGTGCCGTGATGGCGCCGCCGTTGGTGATGTGCAGTGCGCCGACCAGGCTGCTGGGATTCCCCGGAATGATCTTCACGGCGAAGTCCAGGCGGCGTTCAGCGAAGGTCGCCTGCAGGCTGTCGACGATCGCGCCCCCCAGGTCCTTGAACAGTTGCCGATCTCCCTCGGCGACGTCGGGCGAGGTGTCGAACAGCGAGGCCGTCAGGGCGCGATAGGCTTCGAGCTCGGACTTCAGATCGCCGGCGGTCTCGGCGGCGAGCTTGCCCGTCATGCCGAGCAGCAGCGTGGCCTTGTCGGGAGAGGCAAAGATTCCGCCGAAGCGCGTCTTCTCGGTCCCGAGCTCAGCGAAGTGCGTGGCAAGACCGGAGCCGGCTGTCGGCTTGACGATCGCCTGCGCCTTGATCTGCTTGGTGTCCTCGGCGAAGTTCGCGCCGAAGGTGA
>JAEUIK010000649.1 GCA_016793185.1 Planctomycetaceae bacterium
GCCCAAGCAGAACGGTCGAATTTCCAGATGGCGTAACGATTTCAGTCAAACCGGGGTCGCCGGGAGTCGGTCGGGCTGTGGCTGGCGTGAGATCTGGGAGCGAGCAATTTCCATGGAAATGTCAACCCATTTTTCCAGCTCGATTTAATCGAAAAAGTACTTGCTTGATTCTCCCTCTTATCGGGTTACACTGGCGGCCTAACTGATAGCACTCGCTTGCGAGCGCTGTCGGTTTGGGGCCGCCCGTGCTGGTCACCGCGACCAGCGCCCAGACGGCGAGTGCGATGCACCGCCGCCGCGCCGAGCATCCCCGTGGCAAACCGAAGTCTTGCCGGCTCGGCAAACAAACCCACCTGTTGACCCCGCGGCCCGACACGACAAACCCTCCGGCCCGAATCGCGTCCCGACGCTCGCCTTCGAGCGAGACCGCCGACGGTCCCTGGTGCGCGCCGGACGATCTGCCTTCCGAGGCGGAATGACCGAACTTGATTCATCGAGTCTGAAGGAGAATTCGACGATGGGAAGTTTCTCGCTGGCGATCGCACTTTCGGCGTCTTTGATTTCGGCCACCACCGACTCCTACACTGCCGCCCACAAGGAAATGACCGAAACGGGCCGGCCGCTGGTCGTGCTGGTCGGGGCCGACTGGTGCCCGGCCTGCCGGCAAATGAAGCAATCGGTCATCCCCCAGGCCAAGCGCGAAGGGGTCCTGAAGGACGTTTCGTTTGCGATCGTCAACACCGACCACGAGCCGAAGATCGCCCGCGGTTTGATGAGCGGCGGATCGATCCCGCAGTTGATCGTCTATCACAAGTCGGCCGACGGCTGGAAGCGCCGCCAACTGACGGGGGCCCAGAGCTTGAGCACAATTCAGTCGGTGATCAACGAAGCCACGGCCGCCACGGCGGCCGCCAATAACCCCGCGGCGGCCAAGTTGACCTCGGCCAAGTAATCAGAGCAGGTTACGGTTGAACCGCGTCGACGGACGCGAATGCACAAACGGCGATCGATGCAACCGCAACCGCGGTTCATCGATCGCCGTGTCGTTTACGGATGGCGCGTGATCATCCGCGGCGAGCCCGCCCCGGGCACGGCCGAACTGGTCTCGATGAACACATCGAGCTGCTGTCCGACGAACACGTTGTTCGTACCAGGGGGGAGCGCGTAAACGACTTCCAGGACGCGTGTATCGACTTTCTCCGCCGCGTCGCCGGTGAGCGATTGCTTGGGCTGTACGTAGGGCTCGACGCGCACGAAGCTCAGTTCCAGCGGGACTTCGGCGTTGCTGCGCACGTACCCCTTGCCAGGACGCCCCGGCACGAACCGGGGCAAATCCTGCTCGTCGATCGTGACCCGCACATGTAACCGCTGCAGATCGCCGATCACGACCAAGGTTTGTCCCAACTGGACGCCGACGTACTCGCCGCGTCGCACGCCCGTCTTGAGGATGTCCCCAGTGATGGGAGCGCGCACTTCAAGCCGCGCGAGGTCGGTTTGGGTTTGCTCGACCAGCGATTGGGCCCGCGCGACTTCGGCCCGCGCGACGATCTTGTCGTGATCCCACGAGCCGGCCAGCAGCAGGTCGTGTTCGGCCTGCGCTTCGGCCAGCCCCTCGCGGGCGACAGCCACGGCCTGCCGCGACGAAATCAGCTCTTCTTGCGATATCGCCCGGCTGGCGACCAACTTCTCGCGGCGCTCGTATTGATCAATCGCGGCGGTCAAGGTGGCCTGTGCCTTGCGCACCTTGGCGACACTGGGGGGAATCTCCTCGGGGCGCGGGCGGCCGGCGACGCGCGCCAGGTTCGATTCGGCGGCCGCCAGGTCGGCTTGCCGCACGGCCAACTGTGCGCGAAGCTCGCGGTCGTCGAGGCGAAACAGCAAGTCGCCCGCTTTCACGCGCTGGCCTTCGCTGACGGCGACCTCCTCGATCACGCCCGGCAATGGCGAACCGACCGAAATGCTTTCGCTGCAAGGCTCGACCAATCCCGACGCGGCCACGACCTGGTCGTAGGGCGCGCGGGCCGGCGTAACGACGGGCTCCAGATCCGGAAGCTCGCCGTGCGTACGGACCAGGTGGAAGCCCATGAAGCTCAAGCAGCCGGCGGCCAGAATCGGCAATCCCCAGCGGCGTAACATGGTCGAACCTCGCTTCTGCGAACGAAAAATGCAGGATCTTGAAACGGTTGAGCAATACCTCTGGCTAGCTTGCGGTCTCGGCACTCGCCGTCGCGGCCACCCGCTCCGGGAACGAACCGTCGGCCACCCGAACTTCCTGGATCCGCCCGTCGGCCATCTCCATAATCCGATCGCCGTAGCCAAAAACGCGGTTGTCGTGCGTGACGACAATGACCGAACGTCCCGGCTGCACGGCCACGCGGCGCAGCAACTCCATCACGGTCTGCCCCGAATGCGCGTCGAGCGCGGCAGTCGGCTCGTCGCACACCAGCAACCGCGGTTCGTGAACCAGCGCCCTGGCAATCGCCACCCGCTGCTGCTGTCCTCCCGAGAGCGTTGCCGGTAGCGCCTCGGCCCGATCGGCCAGGCCGACCTGTTCGAGCAATTGCCGAGCGCGGGCGAAGGCCGCTTCGCGATCCATCCGAGCGATCAAGAGTGGAATCGCTACGTTGGCCGTGGCCGTCAGCGCTGGCAGCAGATTGTATTGCTGAAACACGAAACCGATGTTCGCCGCGCGGAAGGCGATCAGCTGGCGCTGCGACAGGCTCGCGCGCGGCGTGCCGAACAGCGTAACGTCTCCCTCCGTCGGTTCGAGCAGTCCGGCGATGATCGAGATCAAAGTCGTCTTGCCACAACCGCTGGGACCGACCAGCAGCGACATCTCGCCCGCCGGCAATTCGAGATCCACTTCGTGCAGGACACGGATCCTGGTATCGCCGTCGCCGAAGTCCTTGACGACACCCCGGCAGAGCACGGCCAGCGGCCGATCGGCCGGGGCAGCCGAAGTCGCAACATTCAGGTTGTGGGCGGCTTGGATCATCACGCGCCTCGAAACACGATGGCCGGCTCGAGCACTAGTACGCGCCGAATACTGACCAGGCTGGCCAGGATCACGATGAAGCAGACTGCCACGGCGGTCCCGGCCGCGACCTGCCAAGGCAGGAAAAAGCCTGAGAGATGCGTAACGTTCTTGGTGGCCTCGAAGAATGCCGCGGTGACTCCCATGCCGAGCCCAAAGCCAACGCTGCCGACGATGGCCGCCTGCAGGAGAATCATCAGGATCAGTCGGCCATTGCTCAGTCCCATCGCCTTGAGGGCGCCGAACTGTCGCAGGTTCTCGAGCGTGAACAGATAGAACGTCTGCCCGGCGATGGCAGTGCCGACGATGAAGCCCAGCGCGATCGTGATGCCGAAATTCACGGGAATGCCCGTCGACCGCAGGTAGTAGCCGATCGTCCGCCAGAAGAACTGGTCGCGCGTGAGGGCCAGCAAGCCGGTCTGCCGGCTGACATCGCGGCACACCTCTTCGGCGTTTCGCCCCGGCTCGGGACGAGCCAGCACGAACGACATCCGGTTGCGCTCCGGCGGAGCGAACTCGAGTGCCCGCGTGTAACGCGTGTAGACGAGCGGAAATGTCTGGAACGGCGCCGGCGTCGCAGACGCCCACCACGATCGCGCGGCGGTCGTTCATTTCGAGAACGGCCCCCAAGTGGGGCTCGACGCCGGGCCAGAGGTACTCGAAGCCCGAGCGATCGACGATGATGCCGTCGGGACGCGAGAGATCGGCCAGCGAACCCAGGATCATCTTGGCCGGTGCGCCGACCAAGGTCGATTCGTCCAAGCCCATCAGCATGACTTGCCGGAAGCGGCCGTCGGCCACGCGTGCCCGAGCGAGACCTTTGTAGTAGCGTACGGCCCACGAGACTCCCGCCACGCCGCGGACGCGAAAGACATCGGTCTCGGAAAGGGGGCGGATCTCGTCGGAATTCTGCACGCGCGGGTCCATGACCCAAATCGTCGCCTCGCGGACGTCGGCGATCTGATTGGCCGTGCGGCGCATCAGCCCGATGAAGAGCGACGTCTGTTGCGAGATCAGGAGCGTGCCAAACGCAATGCCGAAGATCGTGCCCCAATACTTGGCACGGTCACCCGTCAGCATTTGCCAGGCCACCCAGTTCACGGCGCCGATTCCTTAAGCAGGTGATTGCGATCCGACAACGCCGGCAGCCGCCGGATTCTTCGACAGCGGTTCGCCATAGCCCAACGCCGCCAGCGAGAAGCGAACGATGTGATCGGCGAGCTGGTCGATCGTGAGCTGGCGATAGTTCTCAGCCCCCATCAGGCGCTCGGCGATCGGCTGATGCACGTGATAAAAGAGGCACTGACCCACGATGCTGAAACCAACCTGAAAGCCCACGATCTCGGGCGTGCCCGGGGGCATCATCTCCTGCAGGATCCCCTGCAGGATCGAAGCCATCGGCCGGATGTAGTCCTCGACCACGTGGGCGCAGGCATCGGTCGGAGAGGCCATTTCGCGGAGCATGAGCTGGCGATGCCAGGCGGGGCGCTCCTCTTCGAAGAGCCGGCGCAGGAAGGTGCGGATGAAGTCCTGCAGCCGTACCGACGCCGGGACTCCCGGCTCCCAGGCGGGCATCGGGACGGCTCCCTCGCGGGCGCACTGAGCCTCGACGCAGGCCGCCAGGTAGAGGCTCTGCTTGTCGCCGTAGTAGTACTTGACCGAGGCGATGTTGGCGCCGGCCAGCTCGCAGATGTCGCGGACCGTGGCTGCCTCGTAGCCCTTCTCCGAAAAAACCCGGCCAGCCGCCTCGAGCACGCGTTTCTTGGTGTCATCCGCTTCCATGGAATGTTCCCGCCTGCTGAGGTACGCCCGGTAGAAAGGATCGAATCAAACGTTTGTTTAATTCAATCTTATTCAAACGTTTGTTTTAAGTCAACTCAACAAGGGGGGATTCGTGAGAATTCGGGCAGGGGACGTCACCCACGGTGAGACCGGGGTCCGGCCCTCGAGAGCTTCGGAGCGGATTGGCCCCCAGACCCCGGCAGGGGGGGTTCAGCTACTGACTGAGGAGTCAGCTACTGCCACGCCGCGAGACGGTCTCGCTGAGCTCGTAGCGGCGGATCTTCCGATCGAGCGTGGACCGCTCGATCCCCAAGATGGTCGCGGTCTGGCTCTTGTTCCAGCCGGTCGCCTTGAGCGTGGCGAGGATGTGTTTCTGCTCCATCTCGGCCAACGAGACGGGGGAGAACTCCTGGGGCTGGAAGATCGGCACGTCGACCGTATCGCCGGCCGTGGCGAGCTTCGAAAGCATCAGGTCTTCCTGGTCGATCAGATCCCCCTGGGCCAGGAGGATAGCCCGCTCGACGACGTTCTTGAGCTCGCGGACGTTCCCCGGCCAGCGGTACTTGAGCATCTGCTCCATAGCGCGCGGGGTGAAACCGCGGATCTTGCGTCCCGTCTCGGCGGTATACCGCTGGAGGAAGTACTTGGCGATCTCCGGGATGTCGGCCGGACGCTTCCGCAGCGCCGGGACGATGATCTCGAGCACGTTGAGGCGGAAATAGAGATCGCGGCGGAAGCGTCCTTCGGTCACGTCCTTTTCCAAGTCGCGGTTCGTGGCCGCGATCACGCGCACGTCGACCTTGACGGGCTGACTGCCGCCGACGCGTTCAAAGGGGTGCCCCTCGAGCACCCGAAGAAACTTGGCCTGGATCGTGGGGCTCATCTCGCCAATTTCGTCGAGCATGAGCGTGCCGAGATGGGCTGCCTCGAACTTGCCGATCTTGCGCTCCGTGGCGCCGGTAAAGGCGCCTTTTTCGTGGCCGAACAGCTCGCTCTCCAGCAGCGATTCGGTGAGTGCCGCGCAGTTCAGACAGACGAAAACCTTCTTGGAGCGCGGGCTCGAGTAGTGGACCGCGCGGGCGACGAGCTCCTTGCCGACGCCGCTTTCGCCGCGAATCAGCACCGTGGCCTTGCTGGGGGCGGCGCGGGCGATCTGTTCGTTGATCCGCTGCACCGACTGGCTCTTGCCGATAATCTCGCTCTGCACGCCCAACTGCTGCAGGAGTTGCTGATTCTCGCTCCGGACGAGATGGAGGTTTTCGGCCAGCTCCTGGCGGCGGCTCAAATTGGCCATGGCGACAGCCATGGTTTCGGCCACGGCGAGCGTGAATTCCAGATCGTCGGGATCGAGCACCCGGGCGGCATCGGTGGAGTACAGGTGCAGTAGTCCCACCACCTGCTTGCCTTGCCGGAGCGGAGCGCAAATCACGCTCGTAGCATGGATTTCCCCTTGGCTATCGCGGCGACTGAGCGTGCTGTCGCCCATCACGTTGCGGGCGAGCATCGCTTCGCCCTCGCGCAAGACGCTCGAGGCGAGGAATTGCGAGACGCGGTAGTACGGCTGTTCCGAATCGGAACGCGAGGCGACGATCTCGAGGCTGGTGTCGTTGGCCTCGCCGGTGAAATCGCGGGGCAACAGCAGCACCGCGGCCGTATCGGCCTGGGTTCCCTCGAAAAGACCTTCGAGCGCCAGGTGAGCCATCGACTCGGTATCGGGGGACTTGGCCAGCTCGAACGCCAGCCGGCAGAGCTTGGCCGAGGCGCGCCCCATGCGCGAGACGCTGGCATCGAGCGATTCTTCTTCGGCCGGCCGCGGGGCGAGGAACTTGGTCTGTCCGCGGCGGTGCGTGATCGTCGTCGGCTCTTGCGGCGCGAGGACGCTCGAATCGTCGGCCGACGTGCTGACGCCGGGTTCGCTCGGGGCGCTGCGTGACGAGCCGCCGGCCCCCTCGGAGAATGCTTTGGACAGCTCGGTGACGAACTCGAGCTGCGAACGGCCAATCCGCACCAGGTCGCCTGGGCTGAGCAAGTAGTCGCCGCGGACCTGCTGGTCGCCCACCAGCGTGCCATTGCGGCTGTCGAGATCGCGGATGGTCCAGCGGCCGTCGATCAAGAAGACTTCGGCATGGCAGCGGCTGCAGCGTTCGTCCTTGAGGACGATCTGATTGGTGGGCGCGCGCCCGATCGTGACCGATTGACCAGGAATCAATCGGAACACGTCAGTCCACTTGGAACCTTCGCGGATCACCAGGTAGGCTAACAAGCTACAGCCTCGAGAACCGCCGCGGACGCGCACGCCGCCGGCATGGAAAACGCTCGAATTCGATCGATGTGCTGATGGGGTGTGAGGGACCGCCCCGCATTTGTCACCTTATCCCCCGCGCCGGGGCCGGGCAAGCTGGCCGTGCGAATCCCCCCCGGGGCGCCAAGGACGGCCGCAGCGCCCGGTCGCTGCGAGCGCGGTCGCCCCCCTTGGCCGCATTGCCCGAATTCCCGCGAGGTCCCGGTGGGTCATGTCGGGCGAGTCAAGCGGGGGAGGTGGGGTCGGGCGGTCTGGGAGGGTTCTTCGAACGCGCCCCGAGCTGGCACGTCCCAACCAACGGCGGCCTGGTCGCAGGTGGGTCCGTCCCAGGCTGCTCGGACGGAATTGTCGCGGTTTCTGGCATTTTTTGCTCGCCGCGTGATCCCCCTCGAAATTATAATCTTGAGTGGTGCAACATGAGGCTCCCGTTGGGGATGCCTCCTTTTCTGGCGGGAGCCAGCGGGCTACGGAACACCCGTTGGACCTGACTCAGCCGCCGTTGCGATCCGCGAGGAGCGAGAAACCATGTCGTGCCGGAATTCGAGAAGTTCGAGCGTGCGCACCACACTGTCCCGCGGCTTCGGCGCGTTACTGCTCGCTGCGCTGACCAGCGCGACGGCTTGGGGGCAAAACCCCAATCCGGGTGGCGGCAACAACGGTGGCGGGGGGAACAACAACGGCGGCGGTAACGGCGGGGTTCCCAACACGCTCATCTCCTTCGGAGCGGTCGGCGGTGTCGCCATCGACGCCCAGGGGGTGCTGAACAATCTCGAAGTGGATCAACTCAGCCGGCTGCGCGGCGTGTGGGAAAAGGCGCTCAAGCAAGCGCCCGGCGACATCAACGAGCCGAGCGAGCTGCGCAAGGTTTCGCTCCGCCGCCTGGAAGCCGCCA
>JAEUIK010000652.1 GCA_016793185.1 Planctomycetaceae bacterium
CGTGTAGAACGCATCAAAAATCCGGTGCGTGCCTTGCTCGGGCAAGCCGCAGCCGTTGTCGGTCACGGAAATCTCGATCCCGCCGTGGGAGTTTTGCAGGGTCTCCACGCGAACCCACTTGGGCCCAGGCGTGTGTTCCAAGGCGTCGAACGAATTGCAGATCAGGTTGATCAGGACCTGCTGGATCTGGACGCGATCGGCCAGGGTCTCAGACAGTTGCTCCTGGGTGTGGATCGCAAGTCGCACGCCGCGCTGGGTTGCCTCGCCGGCGACGATGCGGATCGCATTGCGGACGACCAGGTTGACGTCCAGCGGGAGCCGCTGCGGCGCACAGTTCTGCACATAGCGTTTCAGGCTGAGCAGGATTTCGGCCGCCCGGGTTGATTCGTCCGCGATGGATTCTACCGCGTCGATCAAGTCGGGCTGCGGCCGTTCGGCCTGTTGCAACCGGTGGATCGTGCCGCGGGCGAAGTTGCCGATCGCCGAGAGAGGCTGATTCAACTCGTGGGCGATGCCCGCGACCATCTCCCCCATCGTGTTAATCCGCAGCACGTGCGACAGCTCGGCGCGGCTCTTGCTCAGGGCGATCTCGGCTTGCAAGCGCCGCTGATCGATCTGGTCCAAGTAATGGCTCACCCACCAGACGACCGTGCAAAAAATCGCGATCATGAGCACGCAATGGACCGCCAGGCCGTATTCGGGTGCTAGCAATTCATGCTGTTGCGCTTGGAGCCGGAGCCAACCGACGGTCAGCGACACGACAAAAATCGTGGGGATCATGCGGCGGGTCAGAATGCCCCCTGGGCTGTCGCTGCGGAGCGGCGCCATCAATCCAAAATCCCGGCGGGAGTACAACAGCCCGACGGTCAGCAGCACGAACGACGCGGCAGTGTTCACCGCCATGGAGGACATGGTGTAGATCGAGCCGTAAATCATCTCCACGCCATAGAGGTGGCCGACCGGCGCCAGCGATGCGACGATGAACGGCAACAGAATCGCTGTTTGCACGAATCGCAGCGCGAGGCGCGATTGGGCCCGGAGGAGCAGGATCGCCGTTCCCAACAGGCAAAAGCTGGTGGAGGTGGCGATTGCCGGGCGCCCCGGAAAGAAGCGCGGATCCGAGTCGTCGAAGATGAACAACTGGTCGATGCCCGCGTCCCAGTCGAAAACAAACTCGCAGATCGTGACGGCTCCGAGCGCGACCGCACCCAGGGACGCGACGATTGCCAGCCCCTCTTTCCCTCGGGTTCGCTGCCGCGAGGTTCGCAGTAGCAGCGCACTCCCCAGCAACAAGAAGCCGATCGCCGTGTTGATCTTCATCGAGACGAGGCCGTAGACGACGACCTTCAGCCACTCAATCTCGAACACCCAGCCGACGAGCACTCCGACCGCGATGGCGATCGTCCCCCAGCCGGCGATGGGAACGATCCGCGGCAGAGCGCGTGAGGACTGCCGCGCGGCCGCGCGGTCGATCAACTCCGACGCGACGGGATCGTCGGTTGCGGTCTTGCGCGGCTTGAGCAGAGTTGGATTTGCAGTGCCAGACGGCGGCATACGTGACGGTCCTGCAGCGGCTCTTGACCGCGCGCTCGGCAGAATTGTTCCGAGTGGATTGCCAGGGATGTGGGGGGTGACCGGGCTCAAGCTTAGCGACTGCCCCGGCGCTCCTCCAACAGACAAATCCACCCCTTCCGCTTCCCGCGGCTGCTTGCCACCCGGCCCAATCGGCGGCGGCAACGGGCTGTTCGCCGCGGTATGTGGAATGCCGAAGCATCCGGCGGCGATGTGCTGTCAGGCAACAGCACCCATGCGAGTTTATCGCACAGACAAGCGGCCGGATCGACATAAACTGTGGGTGAGCGAATCGCGGCCACAGCCGCACTTGCTCAGCCCGCGACCCCGCCCTGCCCCTGGGGTCCGCGGGCTTTTTTTTGTCGCATCGGCAGCCGTTTGGGCTATCGATGTGCTGCCGGCGACATGCGGCAGCACGACGCCGAACGTGGCGAATCGCGGCGGGGCGCTTCTTGCTGTAAGTCGAGAGCCTTCAAATGGTTTGACTTGCATGCCCAATCCCCGTTCAATGGAACGTGTGGAACGAATTCTTCCCCAGATCGAGCCTCGCCCCACGACTGAGGCCGGGAACTTCCCGGCCCCCGACGGCGTCCAAGCTGTTGGAACAGCCGTGAGCGACGAACCCCAACTCATCCGCGCAAGTCTCGCCGGCGACTCGGCGTCGTTCGGGCGGTTGGTGTGTCGCTATCAAGACCGGCTGTACCACACGGTGGTACACGTGGTCGGTTCGCGCGAAGACGCCCGGGACCTGGTCCAAGATGCCTTTGTGCAGGCGTTCTTGCGGCTCGAGAGCTTTCAGGGAGCAAGCGCGTTCTACACCTGGCTGTACCGGATCGCCCTGAATCTCTCGCTCTCCTGGAAGCGCAAGCAACGACCGATCCAATCGGTCGACCAGGCCCGCGAAGTCTCGGGCAGCGAGCCGATCGATCAGGGGGCCCGCCCCGAGCAGAACCTGGACCAGGACGAGCGGGCGGGACAGGTCCGCCGGGCGCTGGCCCAGCTCAGCGACGAACATCGGCAGGTGCTGGTGTTGCGTGAGATGGAGGGGGCGTCGTACGAAACCATTGCCGCGATGCTGGAGCTGCCGATCGGAACGGTTCGCAGCCGGCTGCACCGGGCCCGGTTGGAACTCCGCGACCAACTGCGTGAAGTGCTGCAAGAAAAAGGATAAGCGAACGAGCGGCGCAGCCGCACCGGAACCTGGCGAGATCAACGAAACGCGTAGCGAAACGTCCGCACGATCATGAGCGAGCTTCCCAACGACACCTGGATCAGCGCCTACCTCGACGGCGAGCTTACAGCCGCCGAGCGCGCCGAGTTCGAGCGCTGGCTGGTCGGCCAGCCCGACGCTCAGCGCTTGCTCGAGGAGTTGCGCGCCGTGAGCCAGACGTTGCAGAACTTGCCGCGCGAGACGTTGGAGCCCGACTTTGCCCGGCGGGTGCTGCACCAGGCGGAGTTGTCGGTTTTGCTCGCCGACGGCAAGCCGCGCGACGCGGTGTTGCCGTTTTCGCCGGACGGCCCGAGCTTGGCGGGGAACTCTCCCGACGGCAGCGCGGCCGCGGCTCCGTCGCCGGGCGTCGATTGGGGACGTTGGTCGCGCCCCCTGCTCTGGAGTTCGCTCGCGGCCGCGGCAGCCCTGCTGATCGCGTTCCTGACCCCCTCGACCGAACCGCATTCATCGCTGGCCCGAAACACGCAGACGTTCGAGGTCGCGGAGGCGCCGGCCGATGCTCCCGAGAGCTTTGATGTGGACGCGGACGGCGCGAGTGCGTTTGCCCCGCGAGCTGCTAGCGCACCTCCGGACCATCTCGCCAAAGAGGGAATGTTGCGCAAGGGGGCCGCCGAGGGGGCGATGCCCCGGATGGGGCGCGGCGCGGTGCACGAATCGCCGCTGGGGGTGAACTCCGTCGAACTGCAGGCGGCGCCCGCACCTGCCGACGGCGAGGCCGACCCGTTCGAAGACGCCGGCCCCCTCAGCCAGAACCTGGTCGTGTTTTGCGAAGTCACTCCCCGCGCGGCGCAAGAGAACTACTTCGCGCAGGTCCTGACGCGCAATCAGGTGGCCGTCGAATCTGGCAGATCCCCAGCCCGCGAGTTTGCGGCCCAGGCAGCCGAGGTCCGCGACGAGTCGGGCCAGGAGAATCTCGAGCGGCCCTTGGCGGAGACATCGGCCGTACAAGCCGGCGCAGAGGGCGCGAGCGGGATGGAGCCGCCGGCGGTGTATATCGTCGAGGCCTCGCCGCAGCAGCTCGAGAATGTTTTGGCCGAACTACAGAACGACCACACCGACGTACTCACGGTCAACGTCGATCCGGCGCCGCAGGTTCCGGCCCAGCAGGAATTGACCAACTTCGGGCGCGGCTATGCCGAGCCCGCTGCGCAGGTCGCAGTCCCTGCGGCCGGGGCCGACGCCGTGCAGAGCTATGCCGAGCCCGCGCCCGCCGCCGCATCGACCGCACCCAGCCCTGCCGGGAATATTCCCGTGGCGCAATCGCCGCCGGCTCCCCCCTTGAATGCCAGCGAGGTGCCGATCCAGCTCCGGATGGAAAGCGCGAACCGGTTGCGCGGCAGGGCGCAGAATCAGATTCGCAGCCAGATTCCCGTCAAAGATCAACAGCGACTCTACTCGGCCTTGGAGGATCTCTCGACCGAGGTGCCGGCGGAGGCGCCTGACGAGGCCGCGGCGGCGGGCGTACGCGCGAACCGATCGGTCAACGCCCGAGCGCGCCAAATCGAGCTCGAACAACTCCGACAGATTGCGGGAGCGTTGCCCGCCGAGGGGTATCAGGCCCCCGCCACTCCGGAACTGACGGTAACTCAGGACCAGCCCCCCGATCGCGCCGCCAATATTGCCAAGTCGGCGCGGAGTCGCGGTGAGCCGGCCGCGGCCGCGGCGGGAGCAGCCGTCGGTCAACCCGACCGGCGGTTTGCCAAACCCTGGCAATACCAGGTGGAGTCGCAACCAGCGCGCGCTCCGGCACCAGGGGCGCAGCAGCAGGCAGTTGCGCCCCCACTGCCGACCAGCGCGGACGCGCCGGCCGAAGAGTCGCGCCCCCAGGAGCCACGGGTGAAAGCCGTCTTTGTGATTCAGGCGGCTCAGGTCCCAGCCGTAAATCTGCCGGCCGACCAGACGCCCGCGCCGAACGAAGCGCCGGCGCCCGCGGCAACTCCTTCCCCCTGAACTCTCTCTGCGCCGAGAACGAGCCGCACCTCCAGCGGAGACTCCCAAGCATGTCCGACGTGACGATCCGTTGCCGCGTGGATGGACCTTACGTGATCGAGGGAGACGTTCGTGTCATCGATCATCACGGAAATCCCTTTCCGGTCGACAGCACCAAGCCGGCGATCGCCCTCTGCCGGTGCGGTCATTCGCAGCGGCGCCCCTTCTGCGATGGCTCGCATCGCGGCATCGAGTTCCAGGCCGCCGAAACCGCGCCGACTCCGGACGGTTGAGCGGCGTGACGCGAGACGCGTCGGGCCGAGGCCTGCCCGGCGAATTTGCCTGAACGGTTCGACTGCGCAACTCGACAGAACCGGGCGTAAAGATTTTTGGCTCGCGCGCAGGACGAGCCTCGTTTCGAGATCGGCCCCGCGTAACCGCTTGCGGGAGCGCCGGTTGATGAACGCCAGCCGAGCTGATCGGCCGCGGATCGCCGCGTGGAAAAGCTGTCGATAAGGGCGTTTTCCTGATTCCGCGGCCCGAATCGGCTGCTAGCCACTCTTGCCAGCTTGTTCTAGAATCCGCCTCCCCCCGCAGGGAATGGCGCGCACGGTATGGCACGCCGTCTGCCGCGGACTCAGGAGCATGGATGATGAAGGAATCGGTTGGCGAAATCTCGGATACTTCCGCGCCCGACCTGGTTGCGATCGATGCGACATCCGCCACGTACGTGGCGCGTTGGAACCAACTGGTCAGCACGACCAATTGGGAAAAGGGACGAATCATCAGTCAATGGCGCGCCGCGCTGATCGCGGCCGCGGCCAGTCCGCAGGAATATTCCGACGAAGCCTGGAGTCGGCGGCTGCAAGGTGTGACGCCGCAACACGTCGGTCGGTTGCGCCGCGTGTGGGAGCGATTTGGCCAGGTGCACACCGACTACGAGCGTCTCTACTGGAGTCACTTTCAGGCGGCGCTCGACTGGGACGATGCCGAACTCTGGCTCGAGGGCGCGGTGCAGAACCAATGGTCGATCAGCCAGATGCGCAGCCAGCGCGTCGCGGCAGTCACTGCCGCGACCGGCGCGCCGCCGGTCGAAGATGCGGAAGCACCCGCCGAGTTCGACTCTCCCGCGGTCGACGCGGCCGATAGCCTGGCGGAGGAAGCTCTCGACGAGGCATTCCCTGAGGCGACCGGCGAGTCGCACGCCCGCGAGTCGTCGGAGTCGGCCGCCGGCCCGGTCAGCGGCGAGATGGACGATCTCGACGACGACGAACCCGCCGCGGAGTCGTGGTCGGAATCGGAGGCGGGCGCTGCCGAGCAGGAATTCGAGCCGGCCGCCGAGATGGTGCGCCCCTTCGCTTCGCTGGCCGAACTGCCGAGCGACCTGGCCGACGCCTTCGAGTCGTTTAAGCTGGCGAACCTCCGGCACAAGCTGGCCGGGTGGTCCGAAATCTCCCGCGAGGATCTGCTGCGGGCGCTTGATGCCCTGAAGGAACTGGTGCTGGCCCCGAGCGAATGACGGCAGGCTCGCGAGCCGGGCCGGCGCGCGACTAACGGCCGAACCCCTCGGCCTCGGGGAGCCAACTCCACATGTAGTACGCACGCGGCGTCGCCAGATCGACGAGCCGCGACAGGTCGAACGGCACCCCCTGCCGGGCGTGGGCGTTGGCTCCGAAGAGCAACTGATCCATCAAGCCCGAGTCGCGCTTGTAGCGAATCACCTGGGTGTCGGCGGGATCGACACCGGCCAGTTCGATGGCGCGTGCGGCGGCCTCTTCGAGAAAGCCAATCTTATCGACCAGTCCGTTGTCGACCGCCTGGCGGGCGGTGAAGACCTGGCCGGTGGCAACCGCGTTGAGCTGCTCAGGGTTCTGCGCGAAGCGGGGCCGGCCCGCCTGCACGATCTCCTTGAAGCGGTCGAAGCTGTCGTCGACCAGCCCCTGCAGGACGGCACGCTCCTGTTCGGTGAGCTTCTTGGTCGGGCTGCCGAGCGCCTTGAGGGGATGGCTCTTGATCGAGTCCTCCTCGATGTCCCATTTTTCCATCAGCCCCGCGACGTTGTAATGCGGGATGATCACGCCGATCGAGCCGGTCCAGGTGGTCGGCTCGGCGAAGATCGTCTGCTCGGCGGATCCCACCGCCATGGCGATGTAATAGCCGCCGCTGGCGCAGAGGCCTCCCATGCTGACCACCACCGGCAGCTGGCGATCCTTGGCCAGCTTCTGGAGATGGTGATAGAGGTAGTCGCTGGCCGAGACGGTGCCGCCAGGTGAATCGATGCGCAGGACGATGGCCTTCACGCGGTCATCGCGGCGGATCTGGTCGAGTTGCTGCTTGACGAAGCCTTCGCCATCGAGAATCGCGCCTTCGACGCGCACGATCGCGATCTTGTGGGTGCCGTTTCGCGCCGCGGCGACATGCTGCTCCTGCAGCGCGGTTTCGGCGCTGAAGAGCGAACCTCCCCCGTCGCCGAGCACCATGAGCAGGAAGAGCACCGGAATGGCCAGCCCCCCCGCCAGGACCAGCAGGAAGGCGAAACATCCCAGTCCGCGCGAAGAGGAGGAGCGCACGGCTTGCGGCGCCGCAGCCGTGGGGCGGACTGCCATCGGCGGGGTCGCACCCTCTGGAACCGCCTGAGCTTGAATGACGCCGGCAGCGGGGTCAGGGGGGACTTGCGAATTCATCGTCGGACTCCTCCGGAAGGACGTTCTCGCGGACAGTCGCGGCGAAACGCTCAGCGTGCCAGCGAGTCGCGCGTAACACTCATTGTAGATCGTGGCGGCGGAATCGACCAACCGGGGGCGCCGGGCGCGGATCTCTCCGGCGTCGCCAGGGGAGGGCAACTCGGATGCGGCGCCCGTTTGTGGCCGACTCCGCGTGCTGTTGCCACGAATGGGTTGGGCCGAGTATTCTAGGGCCGAACGAGCGATTTTGAGAGCGCCCTGGGATCTATGAACCGCCGGGTGGCGGCCGCGGCCGCTGACGTGGGGGCTGGTAAGGAGCAACGGAGTGTTAGTCGCTGCCTCAACGGATTGTTTTGCCGATTTGCCCCTCGATGCGGCTCTCGGCAAGCTGCTGGATCTCGAGTTCACCTGCGTGGAGATCGCGCTGCGTGAATCGGGCAATCAGCTCAAGCCCTCGCAAGTCCTGGCCAATCTCGAAGAAGCCATCCAGGCGTGCCGCGAAACGCATCGTCTCAAGCCGGTTGCCTATACCACCGATTTTGCCGCCCCCGACGACGCCACGTACTACCGCCAGTTCGCCGCCTGCTGCAAGCTGGCCAAGGCGACCCGGGTCGTCTCGATCACCGTCCGCGCGGGCGAGTTGGGGACGCCGTTCAATGCCGAAGTCGAACGGCTGCGCGAACTTGTCAAAATCGGCGCCGCCGAAGGCGTGCTGGTGAGCGTCAAGAGCGAGATCGGCCACATGACGCAAGATCCCGCCACGGCCATCGTGCTATGCGACAATGTCAAAGGCCTGGGAATCACGCTCGATCCCAGCCACTACGTGTGCGGTCCGTTGGCGGGCGTGAACTACGACCACACCATCAAGTACGTCTATCACACGCAGTTGCGCGACTCGACCAAGGACAAGCTGCAGGTCCGCGTCGGCCAGGGGCAAATCGAGTACGGCCGCCTCGTCTCGCAACTGAGCAAAGTCCACTACGATCGCGCCCTGGCGATTGATATTCGGGACCTCCCCGACTCGGGCATCGATCACCACGCCGAGCTGCGCAAGTTGCGCTTGCTGCTCGAGAGCCTGATGTAGGCTCTGCGCCACACCGCCTCGCCCACGACGCGTTATCTTGAAACTCAAACGCCTGCCCGAAGATTTTCGCGTCGTCGAGCTTAGCGACTTTCCGGCTACCGGCGGGCCGTTCGCCTGTTACCGTCTGACCAAGACGGGGCTCGGCACGCCCGAGGCCATCGCGGCGATCCAGCGCCGTTGGCAATTGCCGTCGGATCGGATCGCGTACGGCGGCCTCAAGGATCGGCATGCCGTCACGACGCAGTTCGTGACGATCTACCAGGGGCCTCCCCGAGGTCTCGAACAGCAGCACCTGCGGCTCGAGTACCTGGGGCCAGCGGCCCGCCCTTTCCAGCCGAGCGACATTCGCGCCAATCAATTTGCCCTCGCGCTGCGCGACTTCGGCCCGGAGCAGACGAGCGCGATCGTTGCGCGGATCGAGCAGGCCACGCGCGATGGCGTCGCCAACTACTTCGACGAGCAGCGCTTCGGCTCGCTGGGGACGTCCGGCGAGTTCATCGCCCGGGCCTGGTGCGCCGGCGACTGGGAGCGAACCCTCTGGCTGGCCTTGGCCGAGGCGAACCGGCACGACACGCCGCGGATCGCGCAGCTCAAGGAGTTGCTGCGGGCGCGGTGGGGCGATTGGCGCGGGATCCTGGCGCAGTTGCCGCGCTCCGGCAGTCATGTCGAACAGCGGCTCGCGCGGGTCATTGAGCACCTGGCCGCGCGGCCCAGCGATTTTCGCGGCGCGATTGCCAAGATCGACCCGCAGCAACGCGGTCTGTATCTCGCGTCGTTTCAGAGCTTTCTCTGGAACCGAATGCTCGCGGCGCTGCTGCGCGCCACGTGCCGGCCCGAGCAGCTCGCAGCGGTCGAGATCGGGCCCGATCGACTCCCGTTTTTTGGATCCTTGGATGATGCGCAGCGGGGGGCGCTGACGGAGGCGCAGCTCCCGCTCCCCTCGGCCCGCCTCCACCTCGAGCCAGGACCCACTGCCGACCTGATTCAGGCCACGCTCGCCGACGCTGGTATCGAGTTGCGCCAACTGCGCGTGAAGTATCCGCGCGACAGCTTCTTCGCCAAGGGAGAGCGGCGCGTCGTCGTCCGCCCGGCGGAGCTTCGATTCGCCTGGGAGGCCGACGAGCTTCATCCGCAGCGGCAGAAGTTGCTCTTGGATTTCGAGCTGCCCCGCGGATCTTATGCGACGATCCTGGTCAAGCGACTCACTGAGTTGGACAACTAGCGCGTGCCGGCGGCTCCGCGGCGCGCGGTGTTCCGAACCAGATGACGAGCGAACTCGTCGTAGGCGATGCCTCCGGCCTGCAGACTGCGGGCGAAACCCGCTCCTGGACTGAGATCCGGATTGGCGTTCACCTCCAGGATCCAGGGATGCCCCGCGGCGTCGACACGAAAGTCGACGCGGGCGTAATCGCGGCAAGCGAGCGCTCGAAATGCCTGCCTCGCGATCTCGCGCAGGCGCTCGGCCAATTCGGCTTCGACATCCGCGGGACACGTGACGGGCGTCGCTCCCCAGTCGCGGCTCTCGGGGGACCACTTGGCGTCGTAGGTCACGATGGGCCAGGGCTGCCCGCGATCGGCGAATTGAATCTCGGCCAAGGGCAGCACGCGCGGCTCGCCGGCAGCGGGGGATTCGAGCGGATCGATGACCGAGACGTTGAACTCGCGCCCCGCGAGATAGGGCTCGACCAGCACGTCGCCAAAGCGCTGCCGCACCGATTCGATCTGCGCTGCGAGCTGAGCCCAGTCCGTCACCACGCTTTCGGGACCGATGCCCAGGCTCGCGTCCTGAGCCGCGGGTTTGACAAACCAAGGCCCTGGGCCCAATCCCGTCGCGGTGGAGCGGTCGCGGACGTCAGCCAGCCGCGGCAGCGGCTCGCGCGCCAGGATTTTCCAACCGGCGGGAGCCGGCAAGCCGGCCGCGGCCAGCAGGAGCTTGGTGCGCGCTTTGTCGCGCGTCAGCCAAAGCGTTTCGGCACTCGCGCCGGTATAGGGAAGGCCGAGCAGATCCAAGAGGGCGGCAAGATGGGCCTCGAGCGCCGGATCGCCGGCAAAGCCCTCGCAAAAATTTACCACGGCGTCCGGCCGCCGCGATCCGCCGGCACACTGCAACAGAGGCTCGAGCGTGGAAGTCAGCCCCAACAGCTCGACGTCGAACTCGGCCGGCGACAAGGCGCGGGCGAACGCTTCGACCGATTCCCAGACACCCGCCTCCGACGCGGCATCGGGGTGGTTGGCGGCGAGCGTAGGAGCGTTGTAGAGAATGAGCACGTGCACGACGTGCAATGTCGCGAATCCGCGCCGATAGTCAATCGTCAAGGTGCGCCCAGGTGCAGGATCGCGCCCGACCGCTCGGCGCGGACCCCGCCGGGAAACATCTGCACCGCGGGTGGCGCGGAAGCGGGCGTCTCCAGCTCCGCGCACAGCCCGGCCAGCCGATCCCACTCGGCCAGCCCCATCGACTGCTCGGGCCAACCCTGTTTTCGCCAGACATGCACAAGCAGCTCGCGCACCAGGTGCCGGGGTTGATCCGCCAGCGGCCCGCACTGGATCGCGATCGCCCGCGAGCCGGCGCCCGCTGGCGGCGGGGCCGCGACCCGGTCGGCCAGCGCCGCCACGGAGCGATCGACAATCTCCTGGGCGTCCCCGGCCAGGCGACTCAGCCGCAACAACGCTTCCGCGACGCCCGGGTTGTAATTCCGCTCGAGTTCGGGAAGCAATTGGTGCCGGAGCCGATTGCGCGTGAAACCGAATTCGCAGTTCGTGCTGTCGAGCCGAAAACTCTGGCCGAGGAATTCCAGATAGGCCAGCACTTCGACGCGGCGGCAGGCGAGCAGCGGACGAATCAGCGTCGTGGCTGCCGAGAGGGGACGGACGCGCGGCATGCCTGCCAGCCCGGCGATGCCCGTGCCGCGGATGATGCGGTGCAGAACGGTCTCGACCTGGTCGTCGGCGGTGTGGCCCGTGACGACGTAGCGAGCGCCCGCGCGTTCGGCGGCCCCCTGCAGAAAGGCATAGCGCTCGGCGCGCGCCGCGGCTTCGATCCCATCCTTGCCAGCGGCCACCGCGGCGGGCTCCCCGGCGCCGAGTTCCACCGGCAGCCCCATACGGCGCGCGAGATCGACGACGAATTGGCGGTCGGCGTCGGATTCGGGGCCGCGGAGGCGGTGGTCGAAGTGTCCGACGATCAGGCGCGCCGCGGGCGCGACGGCCCGCAGCGCGCGGAGCAGGGCCACGCTGTCGGGCCCCCCCGAGACGGCGACAAGCAGGCCCAGGTCTTGCCACCGCTCGAGTGGCCAGGCGGAGAGCAGTTGGGCTTCGAGGGAATGCATGACGACGGAACCTGCGCGCAGTGTAACCCAGAAATCCGCAACAACTTATCAAATTGTAACGCGTCGCGATTTGCTTGCAGTCTGTTTAGAACCTGTTAGGATTGAGCTGCTGGGGGAGTCGGAAATCCGAGCGCCTTTATCTGGGGGTGCTCGGGGGCCGGTCCTCTCGGCTGGTGCTTCATAACTTGTTGAAAACCGGTGTCTTCGGTAGACGTCGTACGGCGATTCCCGAGGACGAGGTCGAAGCGAGTCAACGACGGAATTGCGGTTTGGTCTCGGTTGACGAGCGTTGAGCAATTTCAGCCACTCGCGGAACGGATCGTACATGTCTCTGTGGCTCGTAATCCTTTACCGAGTCGGGCGCTGCCTGCAGGGTCGTTGGCGGACCATGACGCGAACCGTCATGGCCCCCGCTCCGCGCGTCGCGCACTCGGATTGGTCCCGGCTGGCGGTCGCCCCTGGTTGGCGGCGGGTTTCAGCTCGGGTGGTGTCGCGGCTGGCCGCCACGACGCCTCACGAGGGGCAGCAGCGAGTCTTTCTCTCCGCGCTGGGCTGGACGCACATGATTCCCCTGGTGACCGCCACGGGTCGAGCGGGGCCACCCCGCTCGCTGGCTGACGGGCGCCGGGTGCCTCGACGTGGCGGAACTCCGCGCGGGGGAAGTAGCTGACAGCTGCGCGGCTCCCTGCGCTGCGGCACAGGCACCGCGGTCGAGTGCTCGGGCGGATCGCGACCGAATCCACTTCGCCGTTGCCGGCGGGGCCGATTTCCGGCCCCTGCCCTCTCGCGCGCCTCGTCTCTTGCGGTCCCGTGACGCCGTCCCTGGCGAAGCGAGTCGCGCCACCGCGCCCCTCCTTGCCGCGATGCCGGTGTTGAACTCTGGGGGATCCGGCGCTCCGCCGGCGGGAGTCGAGTGTGAGTCCAATCGTAACCATTCTGCTGACGGCCGGCATCACCTTCGCCTTGGCCGTGGTGCTGTTGAAGCTGATCGACTACCTGCGGCAAACCGATGCCGCCCAGCGGGCCAAGTCGCTGATCGATCGGGCCGAAACCGAGATCGAGAACCGCCGCAAAGAAGCCCAGCTCGAGCTCAAGGAGCAGGCGCTGCAGCAGCGGGCCGAGGCCGAGCGCGAGTTGGCCAAGTTCCGCCAGGAGCTGCACGAACGCGACCGCCAGCTCGACAAGCGCCAGGATGCCCTCGACCAACAGGCCGAGCAGCTCCGCAAGCAAGAGAAGATGGTCGAGAACAGCCAGCGGAAGCTGGCCGAGAAGATCGAGGATTCCCAGCGCCGGGGCGAGGAACTGACTAAGCTGCTCGATATGCAGCGGCAGACGCTGCATCAATTGAGCGGGCTGAATCGGGAAGAGGCCACCCAACGGCTGCTCGGTTCGCTCGAGCAGGAGCTGCAGCGCGAGATGGGGGCCTTGATCGCCAAACGCGACAAGCAGCTCGCGGCCGAGTGCGAGCAGCACGCGCGCGAGGTCTTGATCACCACCTTGCAGCGTTATGCCGCCGCGCATACTGCCGAAACGACGACGAGCACGGTCGACATCCCGAACGACGAGATGAAGGGACGCATCATCGGCCGCGAGGGGCGCAACATTCGCGCCTTCGAAAAGGCCACCGGCGTCGATGTGATCATCGACGACACGCCGGGCGTGGTTATCGTCAGCGGCTTCGACATGGTCCGCCGCGAGGTAGCCCGCCAGTCGCTCGCCAAACTCATTACCGACGGCCGGATTCATCCGGCCCGGATCGAGGAGGTCGTCGCCGAAACGCAGGCCGAACTCGACGTCCATCTGCAAAAGCTCGGCCAGGAAGCGGCGCTCGAGGCCGACGTTCCCGGACTGCACGAGCGCGTCATCCATCTGCTCGGCAGGCTGCGCTTCCGCACCAGCTACAGCCAGAACGTGCTCCGGCATTCGATCGAGGTCGCCTTCATCTCGGGCATGATCGCCGAAGAGATCGGGCTCGACGCGGCCTTGGCCCGGCGCTGCGGGCTGCTGCACGACATCGGCAAGGCGGCCGATCACGAAGCCGAGGGAGGACATCCCAAGATCGGCGCCGACCTGCTCAAGCGCTACGGCGAACGTCCCGAAGTGGTCC
>JAEUIK010000697.1 GCA_016793185.1 Planctomycetaceae bacterium
GCCCAACTGTTCCCACGAAACCCGCCGGGAACTCCCCTTAGGCAAGGGATATGCCGTCTCCGCTGGGGCGCTACCGGCCCGAGCTCGGCGGGAAAGGGCAAAATCTGGCCGTTTTTGGGTTTGCGCCTCAATCCGCGTAAACCTCGGTTCCGCGGCCCCCCGGCGACCCCCGCCGATTCTGCTCAGGGGCGTGGCAAGTCACGCCCGGGATTCAGGCAGCTCCGCGCGGGTCGCTCCCCCGCGCCGCGGGCTGCCGAGGGCCGCTTCTCCCCCGGCACCGGTTGCGTTAGTTTGGGCGGTATCGGGCGTGGTGCGGCCACGACTGCGTGGCTCCCCCCTTTGCGTAGGAAGGCGAGGCGGAAATGTCGGATGCGGGCGATGAAAGTACGGTTTCCACGACGGCGGCGGGCGCCCGCCCGCTAGCCTCCGCGGCGTCGATCGCCGCCGGCCTCCCCACGGCGCAGATCTTTGTGCGGCCCAACAAGGGAGGCCCTTTTTTCGGCCGGCATCCCTGGATGCTCGACAAGGCCATCGACCGCATCGACGGCGAGCCGCTCGACGGCGACGTGGTCGACGTCGTTTCCGATAAAGGCAAATTCATCGCCCGGGGCATCTACAACGGGGCCAGCCGCATTCGCGTCCGCCTCTATAGCTGGCAGGCCGTGCCGCTGGATGACGACTTCTGGCGCGCGCGGATCCGGGCGGCGATCGAGCTGCGCCGGGGTCTCGGGTTATGCGAATCGGAGAGCGCCACGCGATTGGTCTTCAGCGAGGCCGACTTTCTGAGCGGCCTGATCATCGACAAGTACGGCGACTACCTGGCCGTGCAAGTCACAGCGCTGGCGATGGCGCTGCGCCTCGAGCGCTGGAGCGCGATTCTCACCGAGCTCGTCGCCCCGCGCGGAATGGTGGTGCGGACCGAGAAAGGGATCGCCCAGGCCGAGGGTCTGGATCTGCGCGACGGGCCGCTAGGGGGCGAGATTCCCGATGGCCCGATCTTTATCCGCGAGCATGGGATCAAGTACGGCGTCGATCTCTCGACCGGACAAAAGACGGGCTTTTATCTCGATCAGCGCGACAACCGCCGCGCCGCCGCCGGCTATCTGCGCGGCAAGCGCGTACTCGACATGTTCTGCTACACCGGCGGCTTCGCACTCTCGGCACTGGCGCTGGGAGGCGCCCGCGAGGTGCTGGCCATCGATACCAGTGCCCGCGCGATTGCCACGGCCGAGGCCAACGCCGAGTTGAATGGCATTTCCGGCGCGCGCTTCCAGGTGGGGGACGGCTTCGACGCGCTGGACCACCTGCTGGCCACCCGCGAGCGCTTCGACGCCGTGATTCTCGATCCCCCCAAATTCGCCCGCAGCCGCCACGCGGCCAGCGACGCGCTGCGGGCCTACCACCGCATCAACCGGCTGGGGTGCGACCTGCTCGTCCCGGGGGGCATCCTCGTCACCTGCAGCTGCTCGGGGCATGTGACCCGCGAGGATTTTCTGTACATGCTGGTGGGGGTGGCCCAGCAGTCGAAACGCGACTTGCAGATTCTCGAAACCCGCGGAGCCGCGGCCGATCACCCGGTGAGCGCGACGTGCGTCGAGACCGAGTACCTCAAGTGCTTCATTTGCCGGGTGCTGTAGGGGCTCTGCCAGCTTGATGGCAGCGCCGTCTGCCGCGGGAGCCGACGGCAGAAGCCGTTCTTGCTAACCTGCGTCGACGGGACGAGTTAGACCGGTCTTGGCCCTTTGCTGGCGATTTGCTACAAGGTGCGGCTCTCGTTCCCGGGCGACGGATCGTCCGGTAGGTCCGACGTTCGCGAGCCGTTCGGCTCCCATTCCAGGCGCGACAGCACGGATGAAAAACTTTGCCAGGGTTCTGCGGCTGGCCCTTCGCCACCGCTTCTTGTTTGGCGTTTCGCTCGTTTGCGGACTGATGGTCGGCCTCTTCTGGGCGGCGAACATCGGCACCGTCTATCCGTTCGTCGAGGTGGTGCTCGAAGGAAAGTCGCTCCCGCAGTGGATCGATGCCAAGCTGGCGACCAGCGAAGCGCTGGTCGCGGAGCTGCGCGTGACGGCCGCCAGCGGGGGACCCGATGCGCCGCACGCCCAACTGCAACTCGCCAAGGAAGAGGCAACGCTGGCGCTCAATCGCCGCCTGGCGGGCCCCATTCATCGCTGGCTCCCCACCGACCCGTTCGTCACGCTGCTGGTGATGATCGGCGTCGTGCTGCTCGTGACGGCCATCAAGAGCCTGTTCGTCATTGCGCACTCGATTATCGTCGACATGCTCGCGCAACTGGCCACGCTGCGGTTGCGCGAGGACTTCTACCGGCGCTCGCTGCGGATGGACCTGGCGACCTTCAGCCGCGACGGCACCAGCGACCTGATGAGCCGGTTCACCTTCGACATGGAGAACCTGAGCGCGGGGTTGAGCTCGCTGCTGGGCAAGGCGGTCCGCGAGCCGTTCAAGATGATCGCCTGCCTGATCGGCGCCGCCTGGATCTGCTGGCAGCTCCTCGTGCTGTCGCTGGTGATCGCCCCGCTGGCCGCCTACTGCATCGGCAAACTGGCCAAGACGCTCAAACGGGCGAATCGCAAGGCCATGGAAGAGATGTCGTTGATCTACAACATCCTCGAAGAGACCTTCCAGGGGATCAAGGTCGTCAAGGCCTTCACCATGGAGCGCTACGAGCGGCGGCGCTTCCACCAGAACAGCAAGAAGTACTACCAGAAGGCGATGAAGATCATCCGCTACGATTCGCTCACCAACCCGGTGACCGAGATGCTGGGGATCTCGATGATCTGCCTGGCGCTGCTGGCGGGAGCCTACCTCGTGCTCAAGCAGCAGACGCACTTGTTCGGCATCCCGATGTGCGCCGAGCCGCTCAGCCTGAGCTCGTTGCTGTTGTTCTACGCGTTCCTGGCCGGCACCAGCGACCCGGCCCGCAAGATCTCCGATATCTTCAATCGTCTGCAGCGCGCGGCCGCGGCGGCCGATCGGATCTACGCGCTCTACGATCGCGAGCCCACGGTGCGCGATCCGCAAGCGGCCCGCCCGCTGGGGCGGCATCATCGCGAGATCCGCTTCGAGAACATCCGCTTCCACTACTCGCCCGAGACCCCGGTGCTCGACGGCATCGACCTTCAGATCCCTTATGGCGAGACGCTGGCGATCGTCGGTCCCAATGGCTGCGGCAAGACCACGCTGACCAGCCTGATTCCGCGCTTCTTCGATCCGATCTCGGGCGCGGTCAAGCTCGACGGCATCGACATTCGCGACGTCCGCGTCCGCGACCTGCGAGGGCAGATCGGCATCGTCACGCAAGAAACTCTCTTGTTTGACGATACCGTGGCCAACAACATTCGCTACGGCGCGCCACATGCCACGCATGCCGAGGTGGTCGAAGCGGCCAAGCGGGCCCACGCCCACAAGTTCATCGAAGAGAAGCTCGAACGGGGATACGACACGCTCGTCGGTCCGCACGGCGGGCAGCTCTCGGGGGGCCAGCGGCAGCGGATCGCCATCGCCCGCGCCATCCTCCGCGATCCGGCGATCCTGATTCTCGACGAGGCCACCAGCCAGATCGACCTCGAGAGCGAGCAGCTGATTCAGAAGGTGCTCGAACAGTTCATCCGCAATCGCACGGCGGTGATCGTCACGCACCGGATGTCGACGTTGGCCTTGGCCGACCGGATCCTGGTGATGGACGGCGGGCGGGCCCTGGACCTGGGAACGCACGACGAGCTGCTCCGCCGCTGCCCGCTCTACGGCCGGCTCTACAACATCCAGTTCCGCGAGAGCGCCTAACCGAAGCACCGAGACCGGCCCTTCAATCCCCTCGCCCCGGTACTCCGGGGAGAGGGTTAGGGTGAGGGGTCTTCGACCTGCTGTCGACGTTCGAGCGCTCGTGTTGATTCGACGCCGACCCGCGCGGCCCCTCATCCGGCCTGGCGGTTGTGATTGGAACGCGGTCGCCGAGGCGCGTCGTTACTTGATCATGTCCTTGACGGTCTTGCCGCCGGGGATCATCGGCAGCACGTGCTCTTGATAGGGGACTTGCACGTCGAGGACGAACGGGCCGGGGTACTCGATCATTTCCTTGAGCGCCGCCGCCAGGTCGCTCTTGGCGCTCACCTGTGCGGCCCCGGCGCCAAAACCCTTGGCGATCGTCACGAAGTCGGGATAGCGCGACTCAGGTCCGATGCCATCCCCTTGGCCGACGGCCTCGGGATGATGGATGGGGCCGAGATAGGTGTGAGCCCGGTTGCCGGCATGGAAGCGGTCTTCCCACTGCACCACCATGCCCAGGTGCTGGTTGTTCAAGAGCAGCACCTTGATCGGCAGGTTCTCGCAGTGCGCGGTGGCCAACTCCTGGACGTTCATCAGGAAGCTGCCGTCGCCGTCGATGTCGACCACCAGCGAATTGGGGAAGGCCGCTTTGGCGCCCAGGGCCGCGGGGAGGCCGAAACCCATCGTTCCCAGGCCCGAGCTTGAGAGCCAGGTGCGGGGCCGGCGGAACTTGTAGTGCTGCGCGGCCCACATCTGGTGCTGGCCCACGCCCACCGTGATGATCGTGTCGCGATCCTTCGTCAGCCGGCAGAGCTCGCTGATCGCGAACTGCGGGACGATGCCGTCGAATGCGGTGTCGTAGCGGAACGGCTCGGCCTTCTTCCAGAGCTCGATCTGGTGCTGCCACTCGCTCAGGTCGTCGGCCGGCTCGACAATCTTGTTGAGCTCGGTCAGAGCGAACTTCACGTCGCTGCAGATCGGGATGTGGGCTTCTTTATTCTTGTTGATTTCCGAGGCGTCGACATCGATGTGGATGATCTTGGCCTGCTTCGCGAACTCGGCGACTTTGCCGGTCACGCGATCGTCGAAGCGGACCCCCAGGGCCAGCAACAGGTCGCACTGGTCGACGGCCCAGTTGGCGTAGACGCTGCCGTGCATACCCAGCATGTCGAGCGCCTGCGGATCGTCGCCGGGAAAGCAGCCCAGGCCCATCAGCGTGGTCGTGACGGGAATGCCCGTCTTCTTGGCCAACTTGGTGAGCTCCTCGCTGGCGCCGCTGGCGATGATGCCGCCGCCGGCGTAAATCACCGGCCGCTTGGCGCGCTTGATGGCCGCCGCCACCTGCGAGAGCTGTTCGGGACGGGCATGGCGCTCGACGATCCGGTAGCCGGGCAGGTTCATCGGCACGTCGTAGTCGGGCACGAAGTGCGCTTGCTGCACGTCCTTGGGGATGTCGATCAACACCGGGCCGGGGCGCCCCGTCGTCGCCACGAAGAAGGCTTCGCGGACCACGCGGGCCAGGTCGGCTACGTCGGTCACGAGATAATGGTGCTTGGTGATGCCGCGGCAGACTTCGACGATCGGCGTTTCTTGAAACGCGTCGGTGCCGATCACGTGCGTCGCCACCTGCCCGGTGATGGCGATCAGCGGAATGCTGTCCATCTTGGCG
>JAEUIK010000704.1 GCA_016793185.1 Planctomycetaceae bacterium
CCCGACCGCGGATGCGGCGGTGGCGTGTTGCTGAGCGGGTCCGGCGGGGTGGGCATTCGGTGCCGGAAGAGGTGATTCGGCGTCGATTTCGGGCAGGCTTGCGGAATTTGTTTCTGATGTATCGACCACTCGCTACGTCGCGGCAAGTTTTCGATTGCCGAGGCAGCTTTTCGAAGTTGATCGCCCGCGGACACGAAGAGATAATCGAGGAAGTCCACAATCCACTGGTTTGGCAGCGGCTGGCCGCAGAATCGCTATGATTACAGGCAACTCGTCGGAGTCGCGAGAGCGAGCCCGCCAAGCACGTTCCATTGAGCGCGCCCTGCAGAAGGCCGTCCGGCAGACGCTCATCGATCACAAGCGCGCCGGGGACCCCGTCGTGTTTTGTAGCGAGGACGGTCTGGCGTACTGGGTCTCAGCTGAGGAGATCGAGATTCCGGAGATCCCCGACCTCGAGTGAGTGCCGCGCCTCCGGATCTCCCCGGTTCAATCGTTTGCAACCCCCATGCTTCTGTGCGATATTTTCGTGCAGAGGGGTTTTCGTGGCGGCGGCAGGCAGCGCTGGAGTGGGGGGATTCGAGACTCGTGATGCAACTCTGGCCTGCCATCGACCTCCGCGACGGCCGTTGTGTACGGCTGCGACAAGGGGACTACCAGCAAGAAACGATCTTTGGCGATGATCCCGCCGCCATGGCCCGCCGCTGGGTCGACGCGGGCGCCGAGTACCTGCATCTGGTCGATCTCGACGGCGCGCGGCTCGGCCGCCCCGTCAATCTCGACAGCCTGCGGGCGATTCGCGCGGCGGTCGATATCCCCTGCGAACTCGGCGGAGGAATTCGGGATGATGACGCCGTCGAGCTGCTGCTCGAACTCGGCATCGATCGCCTGGTGATCGGCACGCAGGCGCTCAAGCGGCCCACCTGGTTCCGCGAGCTCTGCGGACGGCACCCCCAGAAGTTGGCACTGGGGCTCGACGCCCGCGGTGGACGGGTGGCGACCGAGGGCTGGCTGGAGACCAGCGAAACGCCCGCCACCGCGCTGGCCGCCCAGTTCAACGACGAGCCGCTGGCGGCGGTCATTTACACCGATATCGAGACCGATGGGATGCTGGCCGGCCCGAACCTGGCAGCGCTGGCCGAGATGCAGGAGGCCGTCACCTTGCCCGTCATCGCCTCCGGCGGCGTGACGACGCTCGACGACGTCCGCCGCCTGGCGCGCCAAGGGGTGGCCGGGTGCATCATCGGCCGAGCCCTGTACGAGGGAAGTCTCGACCTGACCGAAGCGCTGGCGGTCAGTCGCGAGCCGGTGGGAAGTTAGCCACCGCGACGAACTCGGGGGCGCAGGCTGGCAGCCGCCGGCCGGCACCCTACACTAGAGATGCGGATCCAGACGCAAGTCGGAATTACCGTTCGCAACGATCGCCAAGGGAGGAACACGAGCCGCCGCCGTGCGGCCACATCGACGCAGCGAGAGAAAATCGAATCGCCCGCTGCGGCGGGAGAATGTGAGCCCTGGGGGAGTTTCTTTTTTTAGCGCATCCGACCCAACGCGGTCGCGACAGCATAAAGGAACGCGTATGGCCAAGCATTCCGTCGAGGAGATTCGCAACATCGCCTTATGTGGGCACGGGTCGAGCGGGAAGACGACGCTGGTCGATCACATCCTGCGCAAGACCGGTGCCATTACTCGCCCCGCCAGCGTCGACGACGGCACCAGCGTCTGTGACTTCGACGAAGAAGAGAAGCACCACAAGTACTCCGTCGAGGCGGCTCTCGTTCACTTCTCCCACGCCGGCAAGCATTTCAATCTTGTCGATACGCCGGGATACCCCGATTTCATTGGCCAGACGATTGGCGGGCTGCGCGCGGTCGAAACGGCCGTGATCTGCATCAACGCCCACTCGGGGATCGGCGTCAACACGCGCCGCGTCTTCAACGAGGCCGGTGCGCTGGGCTTGGGGCGCATCATCGCCATCACCAAGCTCGATACCGAAAACATCGACTTCCCCCAATTGCTCGACGACATTCGTGAAGCGTTCGGTCCGCAGTGCGTGCCGTTGAATGTCCCGATCGGAGTTGGCCACGAATTTCAGGGAGTGGCCAGTACGCTGCACCTGGCGCCGGCGCCGGGCGCCGTCATTCCCCCGGAGTCGATTCACAAGACCCTGATCGAAGCCATCGTCGAGATCGACGAAGGGGCTACCGAGCGCTATTTCGAGGGGGTCGAGCCACAGGCCGACGAGCTGGTCCGTCTGATCGACGACGCCGTCGCCGGGGGGAACTTGATCCCAATCCTGTGCGTGGCGGGCAAGCCCGAGATTGGCCTGACCGAGTTTCTCGACGCCTTGGCACTGTGCGCCCTGCCGCCGGACAAGCTGCCGCGGCACGGGGCCGATGCTCACGGCAAGGACGTGACCATCACGCCCGACCCCCAGGGCCCCCTCGTGGCCGAGGTTTTCCAGACGCGGATCGATCCCTTCGTGCAGAAGCTGAGTTACATCCGCGTCTACTCGGGGCGCCTGCATAAGGACATGACCGTCCACGTCGGCAACGTCCGCAAGCCCGTCAAGATCGGGCAGTTGCTCGAAATCCAAGGGGGCGAGACCCATCCGGTCGAAGAAGCGGGCCCCGGCGACATCGTCGCGGTGGCCAAGACCGAAGACCTGCACACCGGCTCGGTGATCGGCGACATCCGTCTCGAGCCTATCAAGTTTCCGACCCCGATGGTGGGGCTGGCGGTCACGCCCAAGAGCCGCAACGACGAGACCAAGCTCTCGGGCGCGCTCCACAAGCTGGCCGAGGAAGATCCGACGCTGCATCTCGAGAACGATCCGCAGACCAAAGAGCTCGTGATGCGCGGGATGAGCGAGCTGCATTTGCAACTCGTGCGCGAGCGGCTCAAACGGCGCGACAAGGTCGAAGTCGATACCAAGGAGCCCAAGATCCCCTACCGCGAAACGATCCAGGCCCACGCCGAAGGGAGCTATCGGCACAAGAAACAGAGCGGCGGCCGCGGGCAGTTCGGCGAAGTCCATATCCGCCTCTTTCCGCTCCCGTTGGGAGTCAAACCGGAGGACTACGCCACGAAGGAGCGCTTCCATTCGATGCGCTCGTTCCACTACGACCCCGCTTACAACTTCCTGTGGATCGATTCCATCGTGGGGGGAACGATTCCCAACAACTTCCTGCCAGCGGTCGAAAAGGGCTTCAAAGAGCGCCTTGCGCGCGGGGTAATCGCCGGCTACCAGGTGCAGAACGTCTGCGCCGAGGTCTTCTACGGCAAGCATCACCCGGTCGATAGCTCGGAAGCGGCGTTCAAGACGGCCGGCTCGATGGCCTTTCGCAATGTCTTTCAGGAGGCCAAGCCAGGGCTCCTGGAGCCAATTGTCAAGCTGCACGTGACCGTGCCGACCGACAAGGTTGGGGACGTGAACAGCGATATGTCGGGGCGCCGCGGCCGTGTCGTGGGCCTCGACTCGGCGGGCGGAAACTTCCAGACGGTGACCGTCGAGGTCCCGCTGGCCGAAGTCACGACCTACGCCCGAACCCTCTCAAGCATGACCGGGGGCCAGGGGAGCTTCACCATGGAGTTCAGCCATTACGATGTCGTGCCGGGCAATGTGACCAAGGAGATCGTCGACAAGGCCCATATCAAGGAGGAAGAAGAGGAGTAGCCGCACGAGTTCGAGTCGCGTCTGAGTTCGGGCCACGGAGGGCCCGTCTGGGGAGCTCGGTCGGAGCACCGGGGCGCCTCGAGGTGGCCACCCTGCGTTGAGGCTGACAGCCGATGTCAGGCAGCTCCCCCGCGGACGTGAAGCCCCTTCCCGTGGGACTGCCTCAGCTAGCGTTCGGCGGCGCGGGGTCCCCCCGAACGCGAACGCTTTTTGGCCTAAACTTCCTGATCCCCCCCGGTCGAAGAAAACTGCCAGGAAGATTGATTTTACCGGTTTTAAGGCCTAGGATTGGCCACGATGTCCGGTTTGCCACTGACTCAGCTTGAAATGCCCATGGTTTCCGCCCGCTCATCGCGCGTGCTGGTTTTCTCTCCGGCTGGGTGGCCGACGTGCCTCTGTACCGGCCGGGTCTGTCATCGCCTGGCCTGAGGCCGCGCGATCACCGATCCGCTCTCGCCCCCTGCGGACGCCGAGCCGAGCTCGGCAGGACCCTCACCTGGCAACCCTGTCTGCGACTGGATGGCAGACAGGAATTTCGCCGCTCACCACGGCACGGAGTGGCTGGCCCACCGCCACTCGGACAAGCGTGCGGCGAACCCACTCGACTGGAGCTCAAGCAACCATGGCTAGCGACTTCCGGCTCAAGGAACGCCTGCCCGCGCTGACGGCGCGGATCGTTTCGACATACGAGCAGGTCCCCTCGATCAACCACCTGGGGCACTGCCCCCTGCCGAACTACGACGTCGTGATCGGGGTCATCGAGGATCTGAAAGAGATTCTCTACCCCGGCTACCGCCGCCGCGAGGGTCTGCATTTAGGGAACGTCACCTACCACGTCGGCGACCTGGTCGACGGCCTGCACGACAAACTGACGACCCAGTTCGGCCGCGCCCTGCGGCATCGTGCTGGTAAATCGCGGGACTGCGATGCCGAGAGCGTCGAGGATTTCGAAGCATTGGGGCAGGCCAAGGCGCTCGATTTTCTCGACCGCATTCCCGAGGTGCGCAAGGCCCTCGCGTACGACGCCCAGGCGGCGGTCGACGGCGATCCCGCGGTCAAGCACGTCGATGAAGTGATCTTCTGCTACCCGGGCTTCGAAGCGGTCACGGTCTATCGCCTGGCGCATGCCTTGTACGAGCTCGATGTGCCGCTGATCCCGCGGATGATGACCGAGTGGGCGCACTCGAAGACCGGCATCGACATTCATCCGGGCGCCACGATCGGCCGGCATTTCTTCATCGACCACGGCACCGGCGTGGTGATCGGTCAGACCACCGAGATCGGCGATCGCGTCAAGCTCTACCAGGGCGTAACGCTCGGCGCATTGAGCTTCCCGACCGACGGCGATGGCAATCTGATTCGCGATCACAAGCGACATCCCACGATCGAGGATGGCGTGGTGATCTACGCCAACGCCACGATCCTGGGAGGGACGACGGTCATCGGCCACGACTCGGTCGTCGGTTCGAACGTCTGGCTCACCCGCAGCGTCGCCCCGCGCACCACGGTGCTGCTCGAAAAGCCCAATCTGCGGATGCGGGCCGAGCACGAAGAGCTCGAGCCGGATTACAACTACCAGATCTAAGCTCGGCTGTTAGTTCGGCCCCACTGGCGTTAAGCTAAGCGGCGCGGATGCGGCGAGCCCTTCGAGCCGTGCACCGCAAATCGCCATCTTGCGCCGAGGCCGCATGTTCTTGGGTCCAATCTTCGCTGCCGATGTCATTTCCAGCGGACGCCGGTCGCGGTACTACCTGATTCGCATCGCCTACGCCCTGCTGGTGGCGATGGTCCTGGCGCTCTGCTATGCCCCGGCCTGGAGCAGCGGGCCGGCGACGATTCGCTCGACCGCGGCGCTCGCAGCCGCTTTCTTCTCAGGGTTCGCCGCCCTGCAGATTTCGGCGGTGCTCGTGTTGGGGCCGGCCTTCACCGCCGGGGCAATCGCGACGGAACGCGAGCGGCGGACGATCGAATACCTCTTTGCCACCGATCTGTCGAACGTCGAGATCGTCTACGGTAAATTCGCCGCTGCGTTGCTGCGGATGGTCGTGCTGTTATTGGTCTCGCTGCCGATTCTCGCGCTGGCGCGCCTGCTGGGGGGCATCGCTGCCGATCGGATGCTCTGTGTCTTCGCCGTGACCGCCAGCACGGCCGTCACAGTCACGGCCCTGGCGATCGCCGTGTCGGTCTGGACCCCGAGGGCGCGCGACGCGGTGATCCGCACCTACCTGCTGCTCTTCGGGCTGCTCGTGCTGCCCCTCTTGGTACGGAGTCTGGTGCGCGTCCTGGCAGGGCTGTCGGGCATGGCTTTGTCGGCCTGGGGGTACCCCTTGGAGCTGGCCGACCGCGCCCTGGGACTGATCGGCGCCGGCAATCCCTATCCGGCGTTGCTGGCGATTCTCGCCCAGGATTTTCGCGTGGTGCCGAGCTCGGCGAGTCCGTGGACCGTGGTCGGCAATCTCGTACTTGCCCAGGGAGTGGTCGCGCTCATGTGTCTGATTCTGGCCCCCTGGGGCGTGCGGCGCGTGCATTTGCGCGCCGCCGGAGGGGCCAAGGCCCGTTTGCCGCGCCCCGGTGCAACTTCTCCCACATCCGCGACGGCAGCACCCGCACCCGCGATTGCTGCGGCCAGTGCTGGGCCAGAGGTTTGGCAGAACGCGCCCATGATTTGGAAGGAGCTGTTCACCGAGCGCGCGCAATCGCGGCTGGGGTTGGTCGGAAAAATCGTAGCGACGCTCGCCGCCCTCGTGATCCTAGGGGCGACGGTTGTCGCGTTCGTCATCTACTGGAATGCAACCAACACCGATGCGGACGTCGCGTTCCAGGCCTTCTGCGCCGTGATGGCCACGCTGGTAATCTGTGGTTCGCTCCTGCTGTTGGCGGCGCGGGGCGCGACCTCGATCACCAGCGAGAGGGAGAAGGACACCTGGACTGCCCTGCTCGGAACGCCCCTCGAAGCATCGGAAATCGTGCTCGCCAAGTTCTGGGGAACGCTCTACGCCGGGCGGTGGATGCTGGTCCTGCTCGCCTTTCTTTGGCTGCTGGGGGGCATCGTTTATCCCCTGTTGCTGCTCAGCCTGCCTGCCCTGCTAGTGTCGATCGCGGTCCTCTCCGCGTTCTTTGCGGCGCTGGGGGTCGCGTTCTCGCTCTATTCCCCGAACTCCACGCGGGCGTTGGGGGCAACCCTGGCCGTCTGCATCGTGCTGGGAGGGGGCTACTTCTTCTGCTGTGGCTGCCTGATGGTGCCGTTGGAATTGGGGGGCGGGCCCGGACCGTTGGGCGATCTGTTGGGCGGCCTCATGCTGGCTCCCTGGCCGCCGTTTCTCACCTTTACCGCGCATTTCGCCGGGAACCTCTTCGATCTCGACATGCGCAGCGACTTTTCCGAGGGGGCCGAGTTTATCGCCACCTGGGTCGTCGGCAACCTGATCTATGCGCTCGGAGCCGTTACCGCGCTGGCCCTCTCGATCGCCGAGTTCAATCGTCTGACCGGGCGATCGGAACCCCGGACCGAGCCTGCCGAAGGTGTCGGTCGCGAAAACTTGCCTGCGGCAGAGATTCCGCTCGTGGCCGAACTCGTCGACCCGGCACAAAAGCCCCAGGCGCCGCCGGATGAACCGGCCAGCGCCGGCGACTGACGCTCCTCAGCGGCGGGGCTCGCCGTCGAGCAATTGCTCGGAGCGGGCCATCAGCCGGTCGACCTCGGTCTCGAGCTCGGCGACAAGCGATTCGAGATTGGCTTCGATCTGGGCGATTCTGCCGAACGGATGATCTTCCGCCATCCGCCGTCGCGCTGACCAACGCCAGCGCTGGGTGGGCAGTTGGGC
>JAEUIK010000705.1 GCA_016793185.1 Planctomycetaceae bacterium
CGCCAGCGAGAATCTGCTCGGTGGCCGCGAGGTTACCGGCCTCGACCAGCGCGATGTCGTTGGCGAGCGTCGCCAGCACGCCCGGCGAGGGGCTGCCGTCGAATCGCGAGCTGACACCAAACGCCGCGTGATCGTGCCAGCCGTGGAAATGCCCGGCGAAGCGCACGATCTTGGTGCGGCCGGTGTGGGCGCGCGCGAGCCGCAACGCCAGCAACGTAGCTTCGGTGCCGCTGTTGGTAAAGCGAATGCGCGCGCACGAGGGCAGCAGCTCCCGAACCGCTTCGGCCCAGCGAATTTCGCCTTCGTGACACGCGCCGTAATGGGTGCCGAGTGCGAGCTGGCGCTCGATCGCCGCGACGATCGGCGGGTAGTTGTGGCCGAACAGCAGGGCGCCATGCCCGCCGCTGTAATCGACGTACTCGTTGCCGTCGACATCCCACTTGCGCGAACCTTCGGCCCGTGCGATGTAGATCGGATAGGGTGCGATGCGCCGGCTGTCGTGAGCAACGCCGCTGGGAAGCACCTCGCAGGCTGCCGAATGTAATCGCGCCGAACCGGGCGTCCGGCGGCAGTACTCTTCCACGATGTTCGAGACGGCAACGGGCATGTTCTGACTGGAGATGGGTGCGGAGTGCATTGACTGACGCCTAAGACTCTAACCCCTGGCGGCGCGCTCTGCCATCGGCCTCACGGTCGAGCGCCAGCACCTCGGCGTAATGCGTTGCCAATCCCGTCGCGGCGCGCTCGACGTCGAAGACGCTTTCGGCTCGGCGCCGCGCGGCGCCGCCAAGGCGCGTGCGGCCGTCAGGATCGTCGAGCAGCCTGGCTACGGCCGCCGCCAACTCAGAGCCGTCGGCGGTGTCGATGAGCAGCGCCGACGGATCGGCAGACTCGGCAAAGATCTCGCGCGTTCCGCCGACCGGCGTGGCGACGATCGGCAGCCCGCAGGCGGCCGCTTCGAGCAGCACGCGCCCCAACGGTTCTTGCCGCGCGGGATGGACCAGCAAGTCGAGCTGCGGCAGGAGGGTTTCGACGTCGTCGCGCCGTCCCAGAAAATGGACCTGGCCCGGGGCCGCCGCCGTGAGGTCGCGGCGAACCTGCGCGTCGAAAGCGCGCGACTCGGCCTTTTGCGACGGACAATCGCCGATGATCACCAGATGCGCCGAGGGAAAGTCGGCACGCAAGCGCTGCGCTAGCGGGAGTAAACGTTCCTGACCCTTGCGGAGGATGATCTGCCCGATGCAGCCAATCAACAGCGCATCGGAGCCGAGTTCCAATTCTGAGAGGAGGGGGCGCGGCGCATGCGGCTCGCGCGGGCGGAAACGCCTGAGGTCGACCCCGTTATAGAGGACGAACGACTTTTCGAGCGCGAGCCCTTGCGCTACATGGAACGCGCGCGTCGCTTGCGAGACGGCGAGCAACCGGGCATTCCGGTTCACGTCGGCCATGGCCGCGGCGCTAAGGCCGACGATATCGCGAAGATGGCCGAGACTCGGGAGCTCGAGCTCGGTGGCGACGGGGCCCGCAAGCCGCGCCATCGCCAGGCTGTTGGCGTGGAGCAGGTCGGGGCGGAGCGCGGTCAACTGCGCCTGGAGGAACTGGCGCGCCTGCGGTTGCGCCAGACGCCGGCCCTGTGAGTCGATCCACTGGACCGGCAGTTGGGGGACGTCGTGCCGCTGGAAGAGACGGGCCAGCTCGCCCCCCGCCGGCGCCAGCGCCACGGGCTCGAAGCCCGCCCGGCGCAGGCCGCCGAGCGTCGCCAGCAGCGAACGATCACCGCCGCCGGCCAGAGGGAACTCGCAGAGCCAGGCAACTTTAGCCACGCGTTCGCTCAGAAGGTAGGATAGGGTTGTTCGTCATGAATCCTGCCCGTTACTCGCGCGGAGGTTGGAATGAAGATCGGGATCGGTTCGGACCACGCCGGCTTTGAGTATAAGGAAGCGATCAAGAAGCATCTCAGCGAAGCCGGGCATGAGGTCGTCGATTTTGGCACGCATTCGACGGAACCGGTCGATTATCCGCTCTTCATCCGGCCCGTCGCCTTGGCGGTGGCCGCCGGCGTCTGCGAGCGAGGAATCGTGCTGGGGGGCTCCGGCAACGGCGAGGCGATGGTCGCCAACCGTGTTCGCGGAGTTCGCTGCGCCCTGTGCTGGAATGTCGAGTCGGCGCGGTTGGGGCGGGCCCATAACGACGCCAACGTCATCTCGTTGGGCGAGCGGATGATGACCCAGGCCGGGGCGCTGGAGATCGTCGATACGTGGTTGAAAACTCCGTTCGAGGCGGGGCGCCACATCCGCCGGATCGAGATGATCGACACGCTGTAAGTTACCGTCAACTGGGGGCTTAATCGCGCCGGGGGGGCCATTGCGGCAATCTGGGATAAAGTCTGTGTTGCCCAGTCTGCGCAGAACTTTTTTCTTGAATCTAGCGAGGAGTCGCTTGACGGGTGCTGGATTCCGATTAGACTTTTTCTAACTTAATTGAGACTCATTCTCATCTGAGAATTTTAAAGGCTGGGCCGCTACTGAGAACTTGATCGCGAGCCGTTTCGCGCTCGCTCAAGAAGCTATCTGCCAACCTGACTCTCGCGGGCTCCGAGTCCCGAGGTCGGAACTTCGCCGCGCCCGCCAGCTCTTTCCTCTCGCGCCAGCCAACTGCGGCCGTTTCCAGCGATTCTGCTTCTTCCAGCGTTCGTGCCCCGTCGCTTTCGCACCCCTCGCCCCAAGAGTGCGCGGCGGTCCACACGGAGTCATTCATGGGTCGGGCGTTATTGCCCACACTTAGTTCAAAAGGAAACTGCTGATGTTTCGTAAGACACTTGCCTTCGTAGTCGCTGTTGTCGTATGTGCTGCCTCGGTTCCCGCGCTTGCCATTTCGGTTCCGACGTTGGAAGACTTTGATACCGGTACGGCCGAATGGCGCCAGAACTCGAAGGCGGTTGCCGTGGACTGGTTCGAGAACGGCGGTCCGGACGGGGCTGGCGATAGCTATATCGGTTACGATCGCAATCTGGGCACTTCGACCGGAATCCAAGTGATCTTTCGCGGGCAGGACGAATTTGACGCCAGCGGCGACGCCTTCGTCGGCGATTGGATTGCGGCAGGCGTCGGCGAATACAGCTTCTGGTTCAAGCACAATGCCCCGGCTGCGTTGGCGGTGGGAGCCCGCTGGGCCAAGTCCGCGAACTCGCCCGGCATGAGCTTCACGTACCCAACGCTCATCGCTCCCGGCGCATGGACCCTGCTCAGCTTTGAACTCGACCCGTCGATTCCCGGCTGGATCAACGAAGGGGCCGGCCCCACGGTGGCGGATGGCTTTGCGAATGTCTTCGCGGCCGTCGGCAACCTGCAGGTCTACGCCCAGCGCGACGCGAGCATTCCCATTAACACGACAGTGAGCTTCGGCTTGGACAAGGTGCTGGCCACGCCCGAGCCGAGCACGCTCGTCCTGGCCGCCGTGGGTGGGTTGGGCCTGGCCCTCGTCACCCGCCGCCGCCAAAAGTAAGCAACTGCAGGTCGCTACCTGGAGCGAATAACCTGAGAGCCCGCAGCGTTGCCTCCCGCGGCGCTGCGGGCTTTTCGTTGCGCCTGGTTGGCCGGCGCGGGGGGCGGACTGCTAGAATCATCTCCACGGAACTCCCGCGACTCTTCCGTTTCGATCGCTCGCCGAGGTGCAACAGCCATGAGTGTCGCCGCATCCACAGCGTCTGCGGACTCGCCTGCTCCAGCAAGCATCCGGTTTGAACCCTGGCTGCTGCCAGGCTGGATCGTCGTGGGCGCCTATTGGATCTACAGTGCGGTGCTGCAGGTGCTCGGGCTCCCCATCGCCTACACCTTCTTCGGGATGGTGATCGGCGGATTGGCGCTGCCGGCGCTCTTTACCGGTTGGTGGTTCACGAATCGGCGCGTGACCTGGTTCGATCGCGGGCTCGCTTTCGGCTTGATGGTCCTCGTGGGCGCGGTGACGGGTCTCTTGATCGATCGCTCGGTCGGCGCGTTCGGCTTGATGTTCGCCGGGGTGCCAATCGTGCTGACGCTCTGGCTGGTCTGGTTGACGGTGGCCGCGAAGGCGTCGCGGCGCACAAAACTCGCCGGATTGGCCGCCGTGTTCTGTCTCGGGTGGGGTGCGCTCCTGCCGCTGCGCATGGATGGTATCACCGGCAACCAGCGGGCCTCGCTGCACTGGCGATGGACGCCGACGGCCGAGTCGCTCTACCTGGCCGAGCAGCAGAAAAGAATCGAATTGAGCCCGGCATTGCCGTCGACGCCCATCGCGTTTGCTGCGGGAGACTGGAATCAGTTTCGCGGTCCCGGGCGCGACGGCGAGCTGCGGGGCGTGAAGATCGCCACGGACTGGGCCGCCGAACCCCCGCAACTGCTCTGGAAACAGCGCATCGGTCCGGGTTGGTCGTCGTTCGCCGTCATCGGCGATCGCGTTTATACGCAGGAGCAGCGCGGCGAACTCGAGTCGGTTCTGTGTCTCGATGCTGCGACAGGAAAGACGATCTGGGTCCACTCCGACCAGGCACGCTTCTGGGACGGCCAGGCCGGGGCCGGTCCGCGCGCGACGCCCACTTTCGCCGACAGCCGGCTCTATACCCTCGGAGCGACCGGAATTCTGAATTGTCGCGACGCCGCCAGCGGCATGCTGATCTGGACGCACGACACGGCCAAAGATTCCGGCGCCGCTGCGCAAATGTGGGGGATCTCGAACTCGCCGCTCGTCGTCGACGGGCTGGTGATCGTGTGGGCCGGCGGACCGGGGGACAAGGGGCTGCTCGCCTATCGCACCGACGACGGAACGCTGGCCTGGAGCGCGGCGGCCGGCACGGTCAGTTACACCTCGCCGCAGCTGGCCGAGATCGACGGCGTGCGACAGGTGCTCTTCTTCAGCGAGCAGGGGCTCGTCGCACTCGATCCGGCCACTGGCAAGCAGCTCTGGGAGTTTCCGGCGCTCAATGCCGGCATCTGGCGGGCGATCACCCCGCGTCAGGTGGGCCCTCAGCGAATCCTGCTCGGCTCGGAGGATCTCGGACTGGTAGCGATCGACATCGCCCACGCAGGTGACACCTGGAAGGCGAGCGAGCATCTTGCCTCGCGCGCGATGCGGCCCGCCTACAACGACTTTGTCGTGCTCGACGGACACGTCTATGGCCTCGACGGCGGATTCGCCTGCTGTGCGGACCTCGAATCCCTCAAGCGTAAGTGGAAGGGGGGCCGCTACGGGCACGGGCAGATCCTGCTCATCGCCGATCAGCAGCTGTTGCTGATTCTGACCGAGACGGGCGAGATCGCCCTGGTGCGCGCCACGCCCGACAAGCACGAAGAGCTCGTCCGCATCCCCGGCATCACCGGCAAGACCTGGAATCATCCGGTGATCGCCCACGGCCGGCTGTTCATCCGCAACGACGAGGAGATGGCTTGCTTTGCATTGAAGCTGGAGCCGGAGGCGGTTGCGGCCGCCAGGATTCACGTGTCGCGCTAATCGCGCGTTCGACAGGATGCGCCAGCCGCCCGGACGCGCGATTCAGGTTGACGCCGCGTTGCCGGGCACTACATTGGTTTTTACCTGTCTTGTATTGGGCGCAGGACGGTGCGTTGAAGTAGTCTTGCCGGAGCGCATTGCGCCGGCGACTGACGCGCCGAATGCTCGCGGTTCTGTCCGTATCCTGCGCCGTGATTAGCTGGTTGCGTGGTCGCCGGTATTCGTGCGCGCTGCTGGCAGGCACCTCAATGCACCTGGCGTTCCTTTGCGCTCGGTCCTTTCAGGGAGATTGCCATGGCAGAGAGTGCCAGTCGATCGTCGCGCCCATGGTCGGCATCCGCCGATGCTGCTCCGCGCGAATCCGTGTTCGCCGCAGAGATGTCGCACAAACTCACCAAGTGGCAGGCTGCGGACGACTACTTTGCGGATTGGGATGGCACGCACAACGTTCCGCTCAGCGACTCGAGCCTTTCTGGCGGATCCGGTTGCGAACAGGACGAGTTCGCATCGCGTCGGCTGACGTCCTCGTCGTATTCCGGGCTTAGCAATACGGCAGAGCGGCCCGGATCGCTGGGATGGCAGACGTCGAAGTGGGTGTTGGCCGTCGCCGCGATGTTGCTGTTCGTGGGAATCTGGTACCAGCCGACGTCCCAATCGCACCCGGTCGCCTCGGTTCCGCAAGCAGTAGCGACGCGGCCGCGAGCATTGCCGCCGCGCGCCAAGCCGATCGCCGAAGTGCAACTCGGCGAGCGCCTGGTCGGCCTCAATCCGCTGCGCCACGAGGCGGACCTTGTTGAGCCCGAGGCCGACACGTGGCGGCGCGTCGTGCTGCTGCTGGAGAAGGAGAACGGGGGGCTCGTCTCGATCAGCCTGCTGCGTCAGACCGCATGGCTCGACGTCAACGAGATGCGTCCGGGAAGCATTTCGTTCTTGAGCATTCCCGAAATGGGAGCGGTCGGGCCAGTGTGGGTGCTGTGGGTTGGGCCCTGTCCGCCGATCTCGCCGGGGGTCTCCGGGGCTGTCGTCACGGGCCGGTTCGTGCACGAGTGCCACGACGCGCCGATGGTTCGGTTGTCGATTGACGGGCAGCACGAACCGACGCTCGTCACCCCGGGGCACCGCTACTGGTCCCGCGATCGCCAGCAGTTCGTCGCGGCCGGTGAGCTGCGCCCGGGCGAACTCGTCGATACCGCGGCCGGTCAGCGCCGAGTGGCGGCCCGCGAGCCCTTTCGCTACTCGGGGCGGCTCTACAATCTCGAAACCACTGAGCACGTCTACCGAGTGGGCTTACTCGGGGCGCTGGTGCATAATGCGTGTGCCCTCGAGCCTTACCGGAGGGGCGGGGGGCACCATCCGTTGATGGTGTCGGCGTTCAGGGATCATCCGAACTACAGTAAGTACGCGGCCCTTTCTATTCCAGCGAAGGAGATGGATAGGCTTAAGATTGTCCACAAGTCCGTCACCGCCTCACAGCGGCGAATGTTTGATGAGCTGGCTCGCTCTGGCCGTGCGCATACGCTCCGAGCCCATGCAAACATCGCCGTTGAAGCGCTTGTGGAAAACGGAATGCGACGTGCCGACGCAAGAGATGTTGTAAATCAATGCCTCAGACAGCTTAAAGAGTGGCGTATTACTGCACCAACCGGAATTCCTTGGAACCAAGGCACATGACCACGCGACAACAGTTCCTCGACGAGTTCGGTGAGATTTTTACGCGAAAGACCTTTGATCACACCTGCTGGTGCTTGGAGGGAATATTTCGTGGGCGGATGAAGGGGCCGAGAGCGCAAGGGCTGGCAACGCTGTACAAGTCGCTTGACCGGAAAGCTCAGGACGCCATTCGTGAGTTTGCGAGGGAAGCGGTCGAATTAGCGCTCGCCGACGTGGCCCTGTTTATCGAAGAGGAAGAACTGGGCCTCATTTTCACGGACTCGCACGGACATTCGGCTGACGTCCGCGAGGTTTGCGACGGCCTGGTCGGGGATATCGTTGCCCACAATGGCTGGATCGCGCGCTTCAGCAAGTATCCGGGCGCGCTGTCGGATACGCCAACGGACTCACTCGAGTTGGATGATTCCGCCGCTGTTGAAGATATTTCGCACGAGCAGATGAAGCGTGAGGTTAACGAGCTGATCGACGAGCTCTTCGGCGAAGATGCCGACAAGGAGCTGTAGAACACGCATACGGAAATGTGCCGATCAAGATCACAGCATTTCACAGCGGTGTGGATCGAATGCCGCGTTGTGTTGCTTTGCGGGAAGCATCCGCAGATGACGTGTCGCAGACGCTGCAGGCAGGAAGGGGTCGTTGTTCGAGTCGGCCGCATCGTAGTAATCTGCGGCCATCTGCGAAATCTGCGGATGGCTCTTCCGCGTTCGCTTCCCATCGGCGGTCGCGCTCAGAACAACTCCCCGATCGGCTCTCCCTCGGGCAGGATCGGCGTCGGCCTTCCGGCGAAGTCGGTGAAGTGCGTGTCGAGCGGGATGCCCAGCGTGCGGTACCAGGTGGCGAGCAGGTCGCCGGGGCGCACGGGGCGCTGGACGATCTCGTCTCCCTTGTGGTTGGTCGCGCCGACGACCTGTCCCATCTTGAGGCCTCCGCCCGATAGCAGCAGCGACATCGTGTTGCCCCAGTGCTCGCGTCCCGGCTGCCCC
>JAEUIK010000726.1 GCA_016793185.1 Planctomycetaceae bacterium
CAGACCCCCATCACGTTGTAGCCCGGCACGGCCCGCTCGCCGCCAAAGTAGGTCATGGTGACGATGCTGCCTTTGTCGTTCATGATCTTTTCCGCGGCGTTGGTCACGGCCAGCAAGCTGTAGGCACTGGTTTCCATCGCGACCTTAAAACCCTCGCGGCTGCAGCGCATGGTGTCTCCCTTGAGGTCCTCCAAGGGAGCGTAGGCGATGGAGTGGACCACGAAATCGATCTTGCCAAGTTCCTTCTCGGTGTACTCCATGACCCGCGCGATGTCGGCGTCCTGGTTCACATCGAGCGGCACCAGGAACTTCGCGTTGGGCGCCGGGTCGGTCAGCATCGCCACCCGGCGGCGATTCCGCTGCCGTTCGTCGTCGGGACGGTCGGGCAAATGCGTGAACCCGCACACCCCCCCCTCGGCCATCACAAACTGCGCGATCGCCCAGGCAATCGAGTGGTCGTTGGCCACCCCCAGGATCAATCCCTTCTTTCCCTCGAACAGGCCCATCGCGGACTCCTCACAGTTTGGGCAGCTTTGCCGGCGGAGGGGAAACGGACAACCTCCGTCGCGGGCTGGAGAATAGCGGGATTCGCCAAATTGCTCAACGCTGCCCGGCGGGTTCCGACCTCGGGGGCCACAGCCGGGGAGCGCTCCGCGATCTCTCCTCCCGCAGCGGGTGAACCTCTCTCCGGTGTGTCGCGTAATTCCAGAGGCAGGCGCTATCATTTTGACTATCCGACGTACAATTGTGGTGCGTGATCGCGACTCCTGGGGGGTCGATCCGCGCAACCGAGGTCAAGAACGGCGATTCCACCATCGGCTAGGCTCCGTGCGAGCGGTGCAAACATGACGCAAGCTGTTGTTAATATTCTCCTTACAAATGAGCGACTCCCTTGGCTGGCCGAGCTCTACAGCCGGGCGGAGCGGAGCTCCGAACTGGCCTCGTTGTGGAAGAACGTCGTCGAACCGATTCGCCAACTGCTCGCGGCGGACTCGACAGCCATCCTGGCCCCGCGTCGTTCGGGCTGGGTGGTGCTGGCAGCGGATGGCAAGCCCGAGCCGGTCCCGGAGCATCTGCCTGGGGACGCGCTCGATCGGGGCATTCCCTTGGCGTCGGGCAACTGGCTGGCGGCTCCGATCGACTCGCAGGGGGAAGTGCTGGCGGTCGCCTGGAATCGACCTGCCCGGCCCGAACAGGTCTTTGACGAGGTCGTGGCGCTCCTGCGGCGTCTGGTGGTCCGCCAGCGTGACGAAGACCGCCGGCGGCGCCGGATCGCGCAGCTCGAAGCGGTTCTCGAGATCGCCACGCGCTTGAACCACGAGCGCGAAATGGAGCCGCTGCTCAAGCAAATCGCCGAGTCGGCCAAGCGTCTGCTGGGGGCCGATCGGGCCAGCATCTTTCTCTGGGATCGGGCCACGCACACCTTGGTAGGCCGCCCCGCACTGGGAGTCGCCCGCGGCGAGCTGCGCATTCCCGACAACGCGGGCGTGGTGGGCTCGGTCGTGCAGACCGGCGAAGCGCGGCGCATCGACCGCGGCGCCGACGAGCAAGCCATCGATCGCCACGTCGACCGCGAGCTCGGGTACGAGACGCACACTCTGCTCTGCGTGCCGCTGGTCGGCCGGCGCAATCAACGTATTGGCGCTTTCGAGGTGATCAACAAGCTCGCCGGCGAGTTCACGGCCGACGACGAGGAAACGTTGATCGCGCTGGCGGCGCAGGCATCGATCGCGCTCGAGAACACCCAGGAGCGCACCGCGCTGGTCAAGACGCAGCGGCAGCTCGCCGAGCAGGCGACCGCGGGGGTCGAGCTGATCGGCACCAGCCCCCCCATCGAAGCGCTCCGCGCCACCCTGGGACGCGTGGCCGATACCGAGCTGGCGATCCTGATCCTGGGCGAGAACGGCACCGGCAAGGAAGTCGTCGCGCGGCTCACGCATGCGCTGAGCCGGCGCAAGCTCGAGCCGTTCATCGCGGTGAACTGCGCGGCGATCTCCGAGACGCTGCTCGAAAGCGAACTGTTCGGCCACGAGAAGGGCGCCTTCACCGACGCCCATGAAACGCGGCAAGGCAAGTTCGAGCTGGCCGCGGGGGGGACGCTGTTTCTCGACGAGATCGGCGACCTGAGCCTGGCCGGCCAGTCGAAGCTCTTGCGCGTGCTCGAAGAAAAAATCATCGTCCGCGTCGGCGGCTCGACGCCAATCCACACCGACGTCCGCGTGCTGGCCGCCACCAACCAGCCGTTGGCCGAGCTG
>JAEUIK010000761.1 GCA_016793185.1 Planctomycetaceae bacterium
GGATCGAGGGATCACCAAAACAGGGGGCCGAGCGCACGGTCACTCCCTCGCCGGTCGCCAGTCCGATGAACACCTTGGGCGAATCCGTGCCCGACCGCGCGACCACCGGCAACGCGCTGACCGCCAGGGCCAAGTCGGCTCCCGTCCGCTCGCGCGCGGCGCGCGCCAGCGCTTCGACCAGTTCGCCGCTCACTGCGCCGGCTCCCTCGGCCAGGCGCGCCGGCACTCCGAGCAGGCGTTCGGCTTCGGCGGCGTTCGAAATGACAAACCCTCCCGCATGCCGCTGGCGGCCTCCGGGCGCGTTGCAGAGCCGCTCGCTCACGAGACCCGCGGTTCCCCATTCGACTGTGGCGAGCGTGAGGTTCCGCTCAGTCAGCAAGCGGGACACGACGTCCTCGATCTCGTCCTCCTCTTCGCCATAGGCCAGGTAGCCGAGGCATTGGTAGATCGTGGCAACCGTCGGTTCCATCGACTGCAAGCACTCGGCTTCATCCTTGCCGTGGGCCGTGATCCGCAGGGTGATCGTGGCCTCGCTGACTGTAATGCCCACGGCGGGATCGCGTCCCCGGCGGATGATGTCGGGCAGCATCTGTTCGATGTGGCTCTCGCCGGCGCCAAAGCACTTGATGCGCCGGTGCCGGATGACGCCATGCACGCCTGCCGCCGGCCCGATCGCCGGAGCGATATAATTGTCGAACATCGGAAACATTTCGGCCGGCACACCTGGCAAGGCAAAGATCCGGCTCGTTCCTCCGTCGGCGCGAGGGATGGTGATATCGATGCCCGGCGCTGTCCCATTGGGATTGGGAATGACTCGACTCCCCCGCGGAAACAGGGCCTGCACCCGGTTCCGTTCGGGCATCTCGCGGCTGAAGCGGGCGAACAGCCCCCGGATGAACTCGAGCACGTCCTCGTGCAGCTCGAGCTCCTGGCCGGAGACATCGGCCAGGGCTTCGCGCGTCAGGTCGTCGGCCGTGGGACCGAGGCCGCCGGTCGCCACCACGACGTCGGCTCGGTCGGCCGCCGCACGAAAGACCTGGACGTTGGCCCCCAGGTCGTCGGCCACGGTAGTGTGGTAGCGCACCCGCACGCCCAGCTCGGTCAGGCGCGTGCTCAGCCACTGGCTGTTGGTATCGAGGCGTTGACCGCTCGTAAGTTCGTCGCCGATGGAGATAACTTCACCGATCATCGTGGAAAGATTTCCTGCTGGGTTGTCGGCTGCGGGCTGAGGCGGAATGAACCGTGAAAACGTATAATAGCGTGTAGCCATTCGACATTCCTCAAGGTCGGGAGTCCAGGCGTGACGGAGCTCCGATTGCCCATTTCGGGAATGACCTGCCAGCATTGCGTGGCGACCGTCACGCAAGCGCTGCAGGCAACGCCGGGAGTCGAATCGGCCCGGGTTTCGCTGGCGCCGGGCGAAGCGGTGGTGCGTTTCGATCCTCAGCGCGCCGACCGGCAGGCGCTCGTCGCAGCCGTCGAAGGGGCCGGCTACGAGGTGGGGAATGGCGTTGCGGCCGAACCGCAGTTAGTTCAGCTCGGCGCGGCTCCGAGCCCCGTCCAGCGCCCACCCGAGGTCACCACCATCGCGCCGCTGGCTCCGCCATCCCCCAGCATCGCCCCGCCGGAACCCAACTCGCGGCCGGAGGCAGCCGATGTTCGTCTGGAAATTGAAGGGATGCACTGCGCCAGCTGTGTGACGCGCGTCGAACAGGCGCTCGCCAAAGTCCCCGGCGTCGAGAATGCTCGGGTGAATTTGGCGACCGAACAGGCGCGCGTCCGGATCGCTCCAGGGCAGGTCTCGGCCGACGAGCTGATCGATGCGGTGCGGCACAGCGGGTACGGAGCCCAACTGGCCGCCGACAATGCCGACTTGGGCCAACGCTCGGCCGTACGCGCCGCGGCGGAGCGCCGCAGCTGGCTGATCCGTCTGATCGTGGGCGCAGCCCTGACGACGCCGATGATCGTCGGCCACCTCGCCGGCGTAACCGTGCTGGCGCACGGTTGGTTCGCGCTCGCGGCGGCGACCATTTTGCAGGTCTATGTCGGCTGGCCCTTCTATCTCGGCGCCTGGCAGCGCCTCCGCCACGCGTCGGCCAATATGGACACGCTGGTGGCCCTCGGAACCACGGCGGCCTGGAGCGCCGGTGTCGCCGAGGCCTGGTTCGCGCACCAAGGACACGCCTCACACTTTGGTTCCACCGGAATGGGCTCGATGGACGCCGGCATGATCCTCACGTTCATCACGCTGGGCAAATTGCTCGAAGCGCAATCGAAGGGGCGCGCCTCGTCGGCGATTCGCCGCCTGCTCGACCTGGCTCCGCCCGAGGCCCAAGTCCTGCGGAACGGCCAACCGCAGCGCGTGCCACTGGCCCAGGTCTCGACCGGCGAGATCCTGCTCGTCGCTCCGGGCGAGAAAGTTCCCCTCGACGGCAAGATCACCGACGGGCATAGCAGCCTCGACGAGTCCTGGCTGACGGGCGAAAGCATGCCCGTCGATAAGTCGGCGGGCGCCGAAGTCTTCGCAGGGACGGTCAACGTCGGCATCGGCGGGCTGAGCGTGCGCGTCACCAAGCGTGCTGATCAGACGGCACTCGCGCAAGTGATCGAACTGGTCGAACGGGCCCAGGAGTCCAAACCACAGGTGCAGCGGCTGGCCGACCAGGTGGTCGCGTCGTTCGTGCCAGCGGTGCTGGGCATCGCGCTGGTCACGCTGCTCGCCTGGGGCGTGGCTGCCGACAATTGGTGGCATGGCGTGAGCGCGGCCGTCTCGGTGCTCGTGGTGGCCTGCCCTTGCGCGCTCGGCCTGGCGACTCCCACGGCCGTCCTAGTCGCCAGCGGCCGGGGCGCCGAAGCCGGGATCCTGATCAAGGACGCCCAAGCTCTGGAAATTGCTCCCCGACTGAACACCGTGGTCCTCGACAAGACCGGCACCATCACCGTGGGAAAGCCCCAAGTGACGGCGATCGTGGCGACGCCCGAGCATGAGCAGCAGGCGGTGCTCGACGCGGCCGCTGCTATCGAGCGACTCAGCACCCATCCCGTCGCCGCGGCGATTGTCGCGGCAGCCGCAGCGCATGCGATCGAGCCGATGCCGGCCGAAAAGGTCGAAGTCGTCGCGGGGGCAGGCCTGCGCGCGCACCGCGCTGGAGTCCCCCTGGGCATTGGCAACGAGCGGCTGCTCGCCGCTCTCGGCACATCGCTGACCGGGGCTGCGGAGAGTCTTGTCGGCGAGGCTCAAGCGCGCCGTGCCCGCGGCGAAACTCCGCTCTTCGTGTCGTTCGGCGACCAAGTGATCGGGCTGATCGCCGTGGCCGACGTGATCGCGCCGCACAGTCGCGAGGCCGTCGAACGGATGAGACAACTCGGGCTGGACGTGCATCTCCTGACGGGCGACCATCGCGCCACGGCTGAACAGATCGCCGCGCAGGTTGGCATCCATCAGGTCACGGCCGAGGTGCTCCCCGACGGCAAGGAGGCCGAAGTGCGTCGTCTGCAGCGAGACGGACGCAGCGTCGCCATGGTGGGCGACGGGATCAACGATGCTCCGGCCCTCGCAGCCGCCGATTTGGGGATCGCCATCGGCACCGGCGCCGATGTGGCGATCGAAACCGCCGACATCGTGCTCGTGGGCTCCGACCTCCGCCTCGTGCCGCGGGCGATTCTGCTCTCGCGGGCATCCCTGCGGACGATCCGGCAGAACCTGGCCTGGGCCTTCGGCTACAACCTCGTCCTGATTCCGCTGGCCGCCGGCCTGTTGTGGAAACCCATGGGGTGGACGCTCCCCCCCGTGGCTGCGGCGGCCGCGATGGCCTTGAGCAGCGTCTCGGTCGTCACCAACAGTCTGCTCTTGCGCTGGCGACGGATCGATTGATCCGCCGGTAAGCGATGTCCGCCGTCAGTCGCGCCGGGATAATCTCCGGGCAGGGAACTCCCGGCCGTGTCGTTGCGTCGAACAGTCTGTCGGCCGAGCGTATGACCTTTGCCCTTGGTTTGGTTCGGCCGGTTCCATTAGAACGATTGCCAGCGGTCTGGTCGAGCAAAGCCAAAGTACCGCTGCTTCCCGCACACGATGAAGACCACCACAATGAACTCTCGCATGCTGTTGCTGGCGCTGGGCCTGACACTTGCCCCCGGCCTGCTGGCGCTGGCTTACCTGGTTGAGGCTCCCTTGCCAACGGATTTCGACGGGCTGCAAAAGGCGTTCGGCGCCGGCAATTTCAACGATGCCTTCGTGGGCTTGCGCAAACGGCTCGTCGACGAGAAGCAGAGCGACCACGCGCCCGAGAGCCTGGGGTTGGCGGTCCAGGCGCTCGCGCGGCTGGGGCGAGTCAGCGAAGTTGACTC
>JAEUIK010000765.1 GCA_016793185.1 Planctomycetaceae bacterium
AAAATGCCGCGAGCGAACTACAGCGGGCTGGTCCCGCCGTGCGGCGCGCGGCATTCTTTCAGTGTAATTACCGGCGGGCGCGAATGCTTTCGCGGCGCGGCGATCACGTGCTCGGCCGGCGAGCCTCGCCGGCCTTACAAACGGCAAAACCGGGCGAAGCGGCCGCTATCCCGGCCCCAGGACCGACTCGATCGAGTCTGCCAGAATCTGGACCATCCGATCGATCTGCCGCTCTTCGACGACAAACGCCGGGGCGAGATTGAAGACGTCGCCCCGCAACCGAGTGAATAATCCACGCTCTTGGGTGGCGGCATGAACCCGGTTGCCCACCTGCTGATCGGCCGGGAACTCGGCCTTCGTTCCCTTGTCGGCTACGAACTCGACGGCCGTCATCAGCCCCAGGCCGCGGACATCGCCGACGTGCGGATGGCCGGCCAGCGTCTGGAGTTTCTTGAGCAAATAGGCCCCCCGTTCGCCCGCCTGTTGCACCAGCCCCTCGCGCTCGAGAAGGTCCAGATTCGCCAGCGCCACGGCGCAGGCCGTGGGATGGGCCGAGTAGGTGAAGGCGTGCGTCCAGGTCGTTTCCTTGGCGGCGCCGTCGATTGCCGCGGCGATCTGCCGATTGACCCCGATGCCTCCCAGCGGAAAGTAGCCGCTGGTGATTCCCTTGGCAAAGGTCACGATGTCGGGTTCGATGCCATAGCGCTTGAGGGCGAACCAGTCGCCCGTCCGGCCAAAGCCGGTGATGACCTCATCGGCAATCAGCAGGACCTGGTAGCGATCGCAGATCTGCCGGATGCGCGGCCAATAATCCTCGGGGGCGACGATCACGCCGCCGGCTCCTTGGACCGGCTCGCCGATGAAGGCGGCCACGCTCGCCGGACCCTCGCGGAGAATCGCCTCTTCGAGCAAGTCCGCCGCCTGCTGGCCCGGCGTCCGCCGATCGTCGGGCGAGGTTGCCGTGGGGACGAAGCGGTAAGGGTAGGGGCCCTCGATCTGGGGGAATCCCGGCACCCGCGGTTCAAACATCGGCCAATAGCTGGCGATGCCGGTGGCCGACATCGCGGCGAGCGTCGTGCCGTGATAACCCCAGCGGCGGCCGATCACCTTGTACTTGTCGGGATGGCCGGAGAGTTTGGCGAAGTACCGGGCGGTCTTGAAGGCCGATTCGTTGGATTCGGCGCCACCCGACGTGAAAAAGAATCGTTGAATACCGGGGTAGCACAGGGCCGCGAGCCGATCGCCGAGCTCGATGGCGGGGCGATTGCTGCTGCCGGCGTAGGCCGAGGCATAGGCCAGTTCGCGCATCTGCTGCGCGGCAGCGTCGGCCAGTTCGTTCCGGCCATGCCCGGCGATCACGTTCCACAGCCCGGCGAGCCCATCGAAGAACTCCTTCCCCTCCTGATTCCAGAGCAGTACGCCGCGTCCCTTGACCCAGACGTGCGCTTTCTGTTGCAGATCGCGGTTGTGGAGCGAATGGATCAGGTGTGCAGCGTCGCGCTGCCGTTCGTCGCGCTGCGCGGTTGAAGACTTCGTGGTCGTGGTGCTCATGCGATCCGCCTGGGCTGAGTCTGTCGAACGCCAAAAGCTCAGTCTAGCGGCCGACACGAACGGAACAACCACGCGGGGTTGGCCCTGTGCTGGCTCCCGGCCGGTGGGAGAGTAAATCGACGCGCTCGGTTGTGCCGTGGCCGATCAGCAAGCACCGCGGCACTCGATGCGGCCAGCTGCAGTAGGCGCAGGCTGCTGGTCGAAGTTGCCAGCGGCTACCGCGGAAAGCATGAAGAATCCGCGCTCGCGGCGGAAACGACGGCTGCGGCCCTTCCTTGCGCCGCGGGCGCTAAGGGACTTTCCGCCTGGTGCGCGGCAGGCTGCGCGCGCCACCCCAGCGGCTTGGGCACCCCCTGCGGCGCGTCGTAGACGGCGCGGAGAAGAAGGCGGCCGAATTGTGACGGTTTGACCCGTCGATAGTTGGCGGTCATGCGCAGAAGTTCCCCATCTCCGCAGGCATGCGGCGAACGGGCCAGGGCGATCGCGCGCCGTGGAAGGCGGCTGCCGCGCTGTTGGCCCGGCCGGGCGAGAGACCGGTTTCAGGATAGTCCGGCCTCTCGCCGAGCCTGGCACGCGCTGCGCACCGAGGGAAAGCGGGATCGCAGCGCCTCGAGCGTGGACTTATTGCGGCACCGGGCCGTACATGTCGACCGGGGCGCCGCCGCCGACCGGTTGCATCATCTGCCCTTCGTAGCAGTTCGCCTGGACCGGCGCGGGCGGGGGCGCGCAGCTGCTCTTCTTGAAGCAGTTCATGCAATTGCACCCGGCGGCCGTAGCCAACAGAATCGCTACCAACGAAACATTCAACAGCCTCTTCATGGCTCCACTC
>JAEUIK010000063.1 GCA_016793185.1 Planctomycetaceae bacterium
CCGCAGCAAGGGCGGCACTGGAACAGGCGGTCGACGATGCAGCAGCCGCTGCTGGTCGCCAGCAGCGTTGCCATCAGCGAGGCCAACAAAAGGTTTCGCATGGGTAGATATTCCTGGCTTCGCAGGTTGCCGCAGGCCGCCGCCATGGCGGGCCCTCCCTGTGCTGCAACTGCGTAAATGCGTCGATCTTGAGGCGAGCGGCCTCCCTGCGCCTGGGTGCGATGCAGGGGGCGTGGCGTGGCCCACCCTTGGGACTTATCGGCGCTCCAATCCGGAGAATCCAACAAATCGATACAAGCGGCGCGGCGGGCAAAACCGCTGCGATCGTCGCTCCCGATGCGGGTTTTCCCCCAGGCAGCCGACTTCCGCGGCGGTCGAGCGCGCCGCCTCCGCACGCTGGGAAGTTGGTTCCAATTGCGTTGCCAACAAGAGGTTCCGCGCTAGGATCAATTGCCAGCTGACGGCGCGAGCGGTACGATGATCGAGTCCGAGGGAATGCACTCGTCCAACCATCCGTCCAGTCTGAACTTAACCGCCGTTGGCAAGGTCTTGGCGCGACGTCCAACGGCGACCGCCCGAGACAGACTGGCGTGATCCAGCCGTCTGCACGTTCGACACAGGAGATCCTTCGATGCGCATCGTCATGAAGCTATCCGCCCTGGCCGCGATCGGCCTGATCTTCGTTGCCGGCTGTGCCGACGAGAACGGCCACGGCAAACCCAAGACCAAAGTAATCAGCATCGCCGCCGGACCTGATTCGCAGAAGCAGGCGGTCGAGGCCTTCATCAAGGTGAAGGATGGCGAGACGATCGAGTTCGCCGAGGGGACGTTTGAGTTCGACACCTCGCTGCGCCTGGAAGATGTCAAGAACGTCACCGTCCGCGGCCAGGGCATGGACAAGACGATCCTGAACTTCGCCAAGCAGCAGGCCGGCACTGGCGGCGAAGGCATCATCGCCAACATCAACGGCTTCAAACTGGAAGACATCTGGATCCAGGACACCAAGGCCGATGCCGTCAAAACCCAGGGCGTCGAGGGGATTACCTTCCGCAACGTTCGCGTCGAATGGACGCGCGGACCCAATCCCGACAACGGCGCCTACGGCCTCTATCCGGTCCTCTGCAGCAACGTGCTGATCGAAGGGTGCTTCGTCAGCGATTGCTCGGATGCCGGCATCTATGTCGGCCAGTCGAAGAACGTGATCGTCCGCAAGTGCCGCGCGGAGCGCAACGTGGCCGGCATCGAGATCGAGAACACGGTCGGCGCCGACGTCTACGAAAACGACTGCACCAACAACACCGGCGGCATGCTGGTCTTCGCCCTGCCTGGCACCGAGATGAAGCAGAAGGAAGGCCGGCAGTGCCGGGTCTACAACAACAAGCTGTACAAGAACAATCACCCGAACTTCGCCAAGGAGGGGAACATCGTGGCCACGGTTCCCCCCGGCTCGGGCCTGATCATCATGGCCAACGATGAAGTCGAGGTCTTCAAGAACGAAATCGCCGACAACGACACGGCCAACATCTCGATCATCTGCTACCTGATCAATCAGAAGAAGTACGATGATCCGGCCTACGACCCGTACTGCGAAGGGGTCTACATTCACGACAACGTGCTGACCGGCGGCGGCCAAAACCCCGGCGGCGACTTCGCGCAGCTGATGAGCCCGCTGGGCCTGCAGAAGCTCCCCGACATCGTCTGGGACGGCATGGTCGACCAAAAGAAATTGGTCGACGGCAAGCTCCCCAAAGAGATGGGCATCTATTTCAAGAACAACGGCGACGCCGATTTCGTGAATCTCGATATCGAGAAGCTTCTCAACAACGAACAGCCGAATGTCAGCGACGATATGTCGCCGCACGACGGCGAACTCCCCCCGTTGGGCGAAGTCAAGATTCCTGGAGTCAACTAGATGCGCTCGGTGGATCGCGCAGCCCGAGGAGTACAACTCCTCGGGCTGTTTTTACTTGGCCTGACGGCGACGAGTCTGGCCGCGGTGAGTCTGGTCGGTTGCGGTTTTTCGTCGGCGCCCGAAACCGCGGCCGACGAGGACGAGCCCCCCCGGCTGCTCTCGGCCTACAACGTGGTGGCCGTCCACGACGGCAAGATCGCCCCTGCGCCGGGGGTGCTCGAGTACGACCTGACGACGCCGCTGTTTTCGGACTACACCTCGAAGTATCGCTACGTGAAGCTGCCGCCGGGCACGCAGGCGACCTATCACCCCGAGAAGGCCTTCGCCTTTCCGGTGGGGACGATCATCGCCAAGACGTTTGCCTACCCGCACGACATGCGCGATCCCTCGCAGGGAGAGCGGTTGCTCGAAACGCGCTTGTTCATTCACAAGCCCCAGGGGTGGATCGGCTTGCCCTATGTCTGGAACGAGGCGCAGACCGAAGCCGAGCTGACGTTGGCGGGAACGACGATCCCGTCGAAGTGGATCCACACCGACGGGCAGGAGCGAACCAACGACTATCTGGTGCCCGACGCCAACCAGTGCAAGGGGTGCCATAAGACCGACAACAAGGTCCAACAGCCGATCGGACCGAAGGCCCGCTACTTGAACCGCGACTTCGTCTACGCCGACGGCGTCGAGAATCAATTGGCGCACTGGACACGCGTCGGCGCGCTCGCCGGAGCGCCGCCGGCCGCCGACGCTCCGCGGGCACCCGTCTGGAACGACCCCTCGACAGGCGACCTCGACCACCGGGCCCGTGCCTGGCTCGACATCAACTGCGGCCACTGCCACAGTCCCGAAGGGCCGGCCCGCAACTCCGGGCTCGATCTGACCTACCTGCAGGAGCACCTGTTCCGGATCGGCGTCTTCAAACCGCCGGTGGCTGCGGGGCGCGGTTCGGGAGGTTTGAGCTACGACATCGTTCCCGGGAAGCCGGACGAGTCGATTCTCGCTTATCGGCTGGCCGCGACGGCGCCCGATGTGATGATGCCCGAGCTCGGCAAGCGGATGGTGCCGGCGGAAGCTGTGGCGCTGATTCGCGAGTGGATCGCCGCGATGCCCGAGGATGCCGGAGCGAAGCCGCGCGCGGCGGGGGCCGCCGGCCAGTAGCAGCAGGAGCGGGGCGGGAAGCCGCGTGGTCGGCGGAAGCTTTTTCCGCGGCCGCTCTCTCGATTGCCCCGCGCGGTGGATTAGACTGCCAGTTGGGGAGCGCGGGGCGCACGCCCGGTTGCACGCCGCACCGCGGATGAGAGGCCGATGGTCGCCACGATCGAATACATCGAGCAAACGATCGCCACCTACCGGCGCGCGGCCGAGGCCAATTTGCGCACGCCCGGCCGGGAAGGGAACGTGATCCACCTCACGCCCGAGCTGGCCGACGACGTGATGGTGACGGCCGATATTCATGGCCATCGGCGGAACTTCAATGCGATCAAGCGCATCGCCGATCTCGATCGCAATCCCCGGCGGCACCTGATTCTGCAAGAGGTCTGCCACGGGGGCCCGACCTATCCCTCCAACGGCGGCTGCATGTCGCACGCCGTGCTCGAGGATGTCGCGGCGCTTAAGGCCAAGTATCCCGAGCGCGTGCATTTCCTCCTCAGCAACCACGAGTTGGCCGAGCTGACCGATTATCCCATTCTGAAGTCGAAGCGGATGCTGAACCTGCTGTTCCGCCTGGGCATGCAGGAGATGTACGGGGCCGCGACCGAAAAGGTCCGCGAGGCCTATCTGCCGTTCCTCCGCAGTTGCCCCCTGGCGGTCAAACTGCCGGGCCAGGTGTTCGTGTGCCATAGCTTGCCCGAGGGCGTCGATAAGGGGGGATTCGACCCCGGGATTTTTCAGCGGTCGCTCGACGCGCTCGATCTGAAGGAGCACGGCGACGTCTTCGATCTCGTGTGGGGGCGCGATTACCGCCCGGAAAACGCGCAGGCCTTCGCCCGGCTGGTGGACGCCAAGGTGCTGATCCATGGGCATGAGCCCTGCCCCACCGGATTTCAGGTGCCGAATTCGCTGCAGATCATCCTGGATTGTTGCGCCGAGAACGCGACCTACGTCATCCTGCCGACGCGCGACCCGTTGGATCACGCGCAAATCGTCGAGCGGATCCGCAAGCTCGGGTGAGCCGGTTGCCCAGGCAGGTCAAAGAGCCGGTTGCACTCGAAGTGCGACGAATCACTCCCCCGGGCACCCAGCTGATGGACGCTCCCCCGCCTTCGCCCGACTGGCAGCCGCGGTTTACGCTGGCGACGCTCTTCAAGATCGTTATCATCTTGAGCGTGCTGACCGGCGTGTTGGGGGGATTGCTGCGCGAGTCGGCATCCGGCAGCGTCTCGATCGTGTTTTTTCTGGCGATGGTGATTGCCGCGCCGCTGGCAATTACCATTGGAGTGAGCCTGGTCGATCCGGTGAGCAAGTTGCTGGCCGGCCGCCGCCGGAAGCGAAAGTAGCTTGTGCCGCCCGGCTCTGATTCTTCCCCCCTCACCGAGGCCTGAGCATTGAACATCCGCACGTTATTGAGCATCGGCTGTGTGAGTCTGCTGCTGACGCCGCAGGCCGTGCGCGGTGACAAGGTCAAGGAGCTGCAAACCGCGGCCGTGCAATCCAAGCAAGCTTCGTGGGGACATTGGGGACCAGCCCCCGATCGCTACTCGAGCTGGACCAGCCACAGCAATCGGTTGATTCCGGTTTACACGTTCGGGATCACGCTCGAGGGCTACCGGGGCGAAAAGAGCGCGTACCGCCGCGCCGAGCGGTTGCAGGAGATCTTCGGCCGCGTCCCGGAAGCCACCCTCAATCCGGCCGCCGAGTATTGCGACCAGACCGATATCTATCGCTTACAGCTCGAGGCGGCCGCGGCCGGCAAGAAGTACATCATTCTCTTCGTCTTCGATGGGATGGACTGGCAGACCACCTGGGCGGCAGCCATTCACCGCGCCGGGCGGGTCGCCTATCGCGAAGGGCGCGGCACTGGACTGGCTTTTCAGGACTACGCCGGCACGGTCACCGATTTCGGCTATTTCGTTTCGAGCCCCTACGCCAAGGGAACCGATGGCGACGTCAACGCACAGACCTTTCCCGACGCCCGCGACGGCGATCTCGGGGGCTATGACCCGAATCTCGGCGGTCCGGCCCCCTGGTCAATTCCCACCGATCCCGCCTACCCGATCGGCCAGTCGCGCCAGCGGCGCCATGCCGTGACCGATTCGTCGTCGTCCGCCACCTCGCTCACCGCGGGCATCAAGACTTACAACGCGGCCGTGAACGTCGATCACCGGGGGCAGCAGGTCGTGCCAATCGCCCGAACGTTGCAAGAGCGGGGCCTGGCGGTGGGGGTGGTGACCAGCGTCCCGGTGTCGCATGCCACGCCCGCGGCGGCCTACGGGAATAACGTCGACCGCGATGACTATCAGGATCTCAGCCGCGATCTGCTGGGACTGCCGTCGGTCAGCCATCGGGATTTGCCGCTGCCGGGAGTTGACGTGCTGATCGGAGCTGGCTGGGGAGTGACGGCCGAGAACGACACGAAGCAGGGCGCGAACTACGTTCCCGGCAATCGCTACATTGCCGATCCGGACCTGGAGCGGGTCGACATCGCCCGCGGCGGACGGTATCGCGTTTCCCAGCGGACGGCCGGGCAGAATGGGGGCGAAATCCTGGCGGCGGCCGCGGAACAGGCCGCCCAGGGCCGCCAGCGCCTGCTGGGGTTCTTTGGCGCGACCGGCAGCCTGGCGGGGGGACATCTCCCTTTTGCCACCGCCGACGGCGGCTACGACCCGGCCCCCGGTAATCTCGGCAAGGCCGAGGTTTATTCAGAGGCCGACCTGCGCGAGAACCCCACCCTGGCCGACATGACCCGGGCCGCCCTCCGCGTGCTCGAAACCGATCCCGAGGGGTTTTGGCTGATGGTGGAGCCCGGGGACGTCGACTGGGCCAATCACGACAATAACGTGGATAATTCGCTGGGGGCCGTTTATTGCGGCGATGCGGCGTTTCAGGCGGTGGCCGAGTGGGCCGCGGCCAAGGGGGTCTGGGACCAAACGGCCGTGATTCTGACCGCCGATCACGGCCATTACCTGGTCCTCGACCAGCCCGAAATCCTGGCTGGCGAACCCGTCCCGGCGAGCGGACTCCCCGCGGCCGAGCGGTAGGTCGGTCAGGGGGTGGCCGGACTGACAGCCCGGCCGGGGGCGAAGATCACGAATTCTTGTCCAATTATAGAAAAGTTGCTTGGCGCGTCGGAAATGCCTCGATAGTCTAACACTCACCATTGGGGAAGTCTGCCCGACCGGCACGCGTCCCGGTGGCCAAATCGGTGCGGTTAACACCGAAAGCACGACATTTACCTCTTCATAAGAGTCTGAAAGGGGTCCGCTAATGCAAGCTCGCAAATCTCTTTTTCTGACGCCCTGGCAGGGCGCATTCTGCGCACTGGCTCTCGTCGGCTTGCTCGCCGCGAGTTCCTCAACGGCTCTCGCCGTGCCAATCACGTACAGCTATGGAAATGCGGCCGGCTCGACGGTCGATTTCATCGGGGTTTCGGAAACCCCCACTCTCGCGTCTGCGGCCGACCAAAAGGCCCATTTCGAAGCGATCAGTAAGACCGAAGGTCCGTTTGGAGCTCCTTCCGTCGGCGGTGACTCGCTGCTCTTCAATCCCGCGACGTTCTCGCTGACCGTGGTGGGAGTCGGAGCCGACATCCTCGATTCGCAGTTGAGCTTCACCATCGCCGCCAAGGCCGGCTACGGCATCGATGCCTTCGGCATCCAAGAAGCCGGCGATTACACCTTCCCCGTCGGGGGTGGTGCGGGCACGTGGGCCTCGGTCGGCGCGGCGGTCAGCGTCGTCGTGACCGAGATCGACGGCAAGGCAGTGACCCCGATCTTTGTTCCGACCGAGAATGCGGTCATTCTCCCCTCTTCGAGCTTTTTCGGCACCGGTTCGCCGGTCCCGGCGTCCCCCTGGTCGGGCACCGGCTACGTCGACATCGCGGCGTACCTCGCCTCGCTCAGCATCATGGGAACCGCGACCCAAGTCGACGTGACCTTGGACAACACCCTCTACGCTGGCAGCAGCGAGGCGGGCAAGATCGCCAAGATCCAGAAGAAGCTCTTCGATGGGACCTCGATCACGGTCGTCACCAACAACAACCCGATTCCCGAACCCTCGTCGCTAGTGCTCGCGGCGCTCGGTGCGGTCGGTGTCGGCTGGTGCGGACGTCGTCAGTTCCGTAAGAGCTAGCGGTTTGCCGGCGGCAGCCGGCACAACCCCTGAACGCGACCCTGAAAGGGCTCTCCGATTCTCGGAGAGCCCTTTTTTTGTACTCAGTTGCGGCCGCTGCCCAGGTGGTTGCGGCGCGCCTCGCCCCGGTTTTGCCACGCGATCAGGAATGCGCTTTTCCTCTGGCGCAATCGACTGAAAGAGCTGCGAGCGTTCGGCGGCCGGCCGCGTCGCGCAAACCTGCCGCGATGGAATCCCCCATTGGCGGTCCCGGTTCGATCGGGAGCCCGCGGCAGCCCCCCGCGGTTGGACACCGAGTGCGAGCCGATCGCCAATGCGGCCGGCCGGCGGTCGCTCCAGGCGCTCCAGAGCTTGCCGTTCGTAGGGCTATTTCGTTGCGGGCGCCAAGCCGGGTGCCGCTCGGAAGGCAGTGATTTGGGCCCCGTCCTCGAGGTTCCATATCCGGACCTCGCCGTCGTAGCCGCCGGTGGCAAGCCGCCGGGTGGGCTCATTCAGGGCCAAGGCATAGACCCAATCGACGTGCCCCGCGTAGGATCGCACGGCTGCTCGGTTCTCGGCCGCGAACTGCCGGACGGTCTTGTCGGCCGAGCAGCCATAGATCTGGCCGGCCGAGAAAGCGAGTTGGAGCACTTCCTGCCCGAAACCGCCAATCGCGGCGATTTGCTTGCCGTCGGCCGGGTTCCAGACCAGGATTCGCCGATCCCGCCCCGCACTGAGAACCTGCGAACCGTCGGCGTTGAAGGCCACGCCATAGACGGGCTCGCCATGCTCGGGGTACGTGACCAGGGCGTCGCTGCTCTTCGCGTCGAACAGCTTGGCCGTCTTGTCACGGCTGGCCGAAGCGAGCCGGGCTCCGTCGGGCGACCAGGCGATCCCCAACACCCAATCGGCATGGTCTTCGATCAGCACTTCCTGCTTGGCGCTGGCGACATCGAAAACGCGGATCGTCCGATCGGCCCCGCAGGCGGCCAGTTTGCCGCCATCAGGGCTGAAAGCGACGTCGAAGGCGACGTCCGCCATCGACGCCAGTTGGGCAACCAGCGTCCCCTGGGCCGTGTCGTAGAGCCGGATTTCGCCCAGCTGGCCGGGAACACCGCTGGCGGCCGCGAGGCGTGTCCCGTCCGGGCTATAAGCCAGGCCATAGGTCCGCTCCGCGACGTTCTTGATCCGCCGGAGCAGCGCTCCATCGGCCGGATTCCAGATCGTGATCTCCCGATAGCCGCCGACGGCTAGCTCCTGCCCCTGCGGATGAAAGGCCAGCGCCGTGATGGGGACCGCCACCCGGTAGGCTTCGGGGGGGTTATTATGCGTCGCGGGGGGAAGGATCGAAGCCAGCGGCGCCTTGGGGTCGGCCGCGTCGTACTTGGCCCCCTCGGAAATCCAGCGGCGGACCAGGGCAATTTTCTCGGCCGGCAGCGGATCGGCCTCTTTGGGCATCCGCACGTCGGCGTCTTCGGCCGAGATCAGCTTCAGGAGCTCACTCTCGTCCGGCTTGCCCGGGGTGACGATCGGTGTATCGCTGTAACCATGCTTCAGCAGGTTTTCGAAGTTATTGAGCTGGTACTCTCCCTGGGGCTCCTTATCGCCGTGGCAGGCCAGGCAATTCTGCACCAACAGGGGGGCGATATCCCTATGGAAGCTGACCGGGGGCTGCTCTGCTCCCGGTGTCGGCGCCGCTTCGGCGGCCGGTTCCGCTTTGGGCTCGGCGGCCGGGTCCTCTCCCCAGGCCATCGTGAAAGACCCCGATAAAACGAGACCGGTGGTGGCGGTCACGAGCCAACGGCGCATACGGCACCTCGTGCGGGAATTCGGGCTGGTTTCGAAGAACTAAGGCGAGGCGGGTTCGGGCAAACGGGAGGGATGTCTCCGCTCATCCTGCGGAGCGGTGGGGCGGGCTGGGATTCCCCCATTCGCCCGCCAGTATGATCCTCGCAATCCGAAATGCAACTCAGCCAGCCCCGGACCTTCAACCGCCGGCCTGCGTTTGGCAAACCGCGTCCGGGCGTAAAAACTGGCACTCGCCTGGTTGTTTGGGTAAAATAGGATCGTTGGGAGCGGCGAAAACGGTACGTCCGGACTCGTTTGAGAACCCCTCATGAGACCTCCGAGAGTGCGATCACAGCAGCGAGCATTCTGGACCAGCCGTCTGCTGCTGATCGCCGTCCTCGCGACCTGGAGCACGATCTGCGCGGCGCAGACCGGCGGCAAATTGGGGGGAACCGGTCTCTCCAACCCGCAGGCGGCACGTGTGATCCAACAGCGGCTCGGGAACGTCCAGGCCGGGGGAGCGATCAGCGAGGAGACCGCCGCTCAGGCTCAGGCCGCGATGATGATGCGCTACGATCTGAATCGCGACGGCCAACTCAGCCCGCAAGAAACTGCGTACGCGCTCAAGCGTCGCGGCGGCGGGGCCCGCGCGGGGGCCGGTGCGAGCGCCGGGACCGCCGCGGCGGCCTTAGCCCAACAGATGAACCAGGGGGCCAATCAAGCCTTCAATCAGGCAGCCAACCAGGTGGGCAACCTGGCGCCGAACAACAACGCGCCGGCCGACGATCCCGAAGCCGCCGCGCTTGAAGCTCGCCGCAACCGGGCCGCCGCCAAAAAGAAGTCGGCCAAGCCGAGCCTCGTCGAACGCTTCGACAAGGATGGCGACGGCAAGCTCAATGCTGCGGAAAAAGCCGAAGCCCGACAGGCGATCGCC
>JAEUIK010000084.1 GCA_016793185.1 Planctomycetaceae bacterium
CCCGCGCTTTACTTCAATTTCTCGGGCGGCTTATAATCGGGCGCGGTTGAGGCCTCCGGGTTGCCCCTGCGCTTGGTCTGGCCGGTGTTTGGCAACGCCCTCCCGTTCGCGGCGGGCGAGGGAATTCGCGCGTCTCCGACCGGGTTGTGCGCCGACCGGTTTCGCGCCGTTCTGGGCGCGCCGCTCGGGAAGTTTCGGGTTCGAGTCTGAAACCGAGGGACGCGTCGGGCGAGTATTCAGGGAGAGGCGGCCAGCGGTCGGCGTGCGAGGCTGGCGGTGGTGGGAAGCATGCTCATAGTCGATTCTCTGCTCTTAAGGAGTTGATCCCTATGTGGATTCCAAAGTGGGTGCGTGACCGCAAGAAGGGGATCGATTCCCCCATGCCGACCCAGGTGGTCTCGAACGAAGAGTTCACCCCGCGTCCGCAAAACAAACGACAGAAGCAGGTCGAGTACCTCATCGACCAGATGGGGACCGACAACGCCAAGAAGCTGGGGATGGATCGCCGCGCCTACATGGCCAGCTCGATGGGCCTGGCCACGGCCTTTCTGGCCAGCAACAAGGTCTACGGCAACCACTGGGACGTCGACGAAGCCGAGACGCTGGAGCTGGGGGCCTACGAAGACAAATGGCCCAAGAGCGAATACTTCATCATCGACGTGCAAGCCCACTTCACCAACGGTCTGGCGTTGGGCTTCCGCGACATGAAGATCTTCAAGAACCAGGAGTTCGTCAAGAACATGGGCTTCAACCTCAAGGAGGACAAAGAAGCCTACGAGTTCCCGAACTTCGTCAAGGAGATGTTCTTCGACAGCGAAACGTCGATGCTCGTCATCTCCGGCGTGCCGGGCAAGGAAGTCCTCTACGACCGCAAGGGAGTCAAGATCGAGGGCCCGGTCTACGACAAGAACCGCAAGGGCGGCATCCTCCCGAGCTGGATCATGTCGATGCGCCGCCGCGACATCAACGAAATGGCCGGCAGCCAACGGGCCCTCTGCCAGGGGAACTGCGCGCCGAACCACTATTGGGACGAAAAGACCAACACCCAGGATAAATCCCAGCTCTTCGAGCAGATCGAGCGCGAGGTCGACCTCTACAAGATCGACTCGTGGAAGTGGTACTGCCACACCGATCCGGGCCGCAGCGGCAACGGCTTCCGCCTCGACGACGAAAAGATGACCTACCCCTTCTACGAGAAGTCGAAGCAGATGGGGCTGAAGAAGTTCAGCGTCCACAAGGGCTTTTCGTACCAGTCGAAGACCCTGGGCCACCTCGCCAACCCGGCCGATGTCGAGAAGGCGGCCCTCGACCACCCGGACCTGACCTTCGTGATCTACCACTCGGCCATGCAACACGCGCCGAGTTTCCCCGATTTCGACCTGACGTTCGATCCGAACACGGGCGACTTCGCCTGGCACGACGTGCTGATGAAGATCAAGGAGCGGAACCCCGGGATGAACAACGTCTATCCCGAGATCGGCTCGTCGTTCGGCACGCTCGTGGTCGACAACCCGATCGCTTGCCAGCACCTGATCGGCAAGAATGTCAAGATTTACGGCGCCGACCACGTGGTGTGGGGGACCGATTGCCTCTGGTGGGGAACTCCCCAGTGGGTGATCGACGCCTTCAAGCGCTTCCAGATCTCGGACGAGCTCTGCGAGAAGTTCGGCTACACCAAGCTGACGAAGGAAGACAAGGCGAAGATCTTCGGGCTCAACGCCGCCAAGATCTACGGCGTCGACGTCGAGGCGCAACGGAAGAACCTGCCCAAGGATGGCCTCTCGAAGCTCAAGGTCGCGTACCTTGAGGAGGGTGGCCAGCGGAACAACGCCGCCTACGGGTGGGTCCGCAACGACGTGAACGTCTGAGAGCGTGGTACACGCATCCGCGCCCGAGAGGGGTCGCGGCTGACACGTTGCAGGGCCGGGTCCGCGCCGCGAGCGCGGGCCTGGCCCTGTGCATTTCCGGGGTGCGGTACGCGTCGGGCGCGCTGGGCTGACCCGGCGCCCAGTGTCGGCCCGGCTGCCAGCGGGCTTGTCGCGGCGCAGCTATCTCGCGGCGCGCGCATCAAAAAACCGCACGCTGCCCGGGAACGTTTCCCGGACAGCGGCGGCTTGATGTCGCAGATCAAGGTTCAGACTAGCGGCGACGGACGACCGTGCCACGAGCGTTGGCCTTGACGATCTGACGCGAGCTCTGGATCGAGGCCGAGGGATCCGCCATCGGGGCCGGGGGCACCGGGGCAGCTTCCTCGCCAGCAGCAGCAGCTTCGCCACCGTTGCAGCTCGAGCAGCCACCGCCGCACGAGTCGCAACCACCGCAGGTGTCGCAGCTATTGCAGCAGCTCGACCGGCAGCAGCTCTTCTTGCAGCTGAACAGGCCGCTCAGCAGACCGCCGCAGCAGTGCTTCTTCTTGCAGCAGCTGTTGCAGCTGTTGCACGAGTTGCAGCTGTTGCAAGCCGGAGCTTCGCAGCAAGCGGGCTCAGCTTCGCAGCAGGCCGGCTCGCAGCAAGACGTGGCGCAGCAGCTCTTCTTGCAGCAGCCCTTGTGGCAATCGAACAGACCAGCCAGACCGCCGAAGAGGTCGCAGTGCTTGTGGCAGCAGCTCTTCTGGCAGCAGCTGTTGCAAGCCGGAGCTTCGCAGCAGGCCGGCTCGCAGCACGCGTCGGCTTCCGCACAGGTCGGTTCCGCCTCGCAGCAAGCGGGCTCAGCTTCGCAGCAGGCCGGCTCGCAGCAAGAAGGCTCGCAGCACGAGTTGCATCCGCCACGGCCGTCCAAATCGACGCCGAGCATGCGATCCAAGAGCTCGAAACCAAAGCTCTGAGTACACAATCCGGCGCTGACAACCAGCGCTCCAATTACCATTTTCCATTTCATCGAGAGACGTCTCCTTGAAAAGAACTCCGGGTAGCGCGCATCCCCATCAGTCACAGTGTTGAACGGAGCCACGTACGCCTGCGCAGGCGCCTTGCAGGTAACTCCGCCCAAGTTTGGTAGGGTCCTCAGTGGGTCAGAGGACCGTCAGGCGTGGTTGGTCGGTGGGTAGGTGTGGGGAAGGTAGGCTGGAAACCGTAGTTCGGCCCGCTGTTCGCGACTGGTCCGCCGAGCCATTCCGTCGGCTCGAAATCACGCGGTTCCCCGTCGCTCCCTCGACGTGCCCGCAGGCACGTGCTTTCTCATCTAAGGGACAGATAGCGTATCGGCTCCCCTGAGAAACCCCCTTGAGGGCTCGGAAGTATTTTTCAGCAAATGGTTTACCGCTCTCGTTACGTAAACCTTGCCGCGCGCGTAAGCTGGTCAAACTTTGCCGGCGCCACCCGTGGTGCAAGGCTTTGTTAACCCGCAGACTCGTCAGCGCAACGTCGCCATCAGGCTCCCTAACCGGCAGTGTCACCCAGGGCGGTTGGCGGCGGTCAGGCAGGTCTGCTAGCCTGAATTCGGCCAGTTGCAGATCCCCGCCTGGGGCGGGGCCCGCGCGGGGGACAGGCCCGCACTCATCTTTGTCCGAGCCGAACGCGGTTCGTCACGGTCCAGATGCGATCCAGGAGGCGACATGACGCCGCTTGTGCCCGATTCGGTTGAGGCCCGCCGCTCGGGCCAGCAGCCGCAGGTGATCGATTTCGCGCTGATCGCCCCGCAAGCTTGTCCTTGTGGGCAGACGCGTCGGGCCTTTGCCGCGGTCGAGAGCGTTCCGCTGACCGTTCACCAGGTCGAGATCGCGGTCGACGCACAGCTGCACTACCACAAGTCGCTGACGGAGATCTATTACATTCTCGAGTGCTCGCCCGGTGCGCAAATGCAGCTTGACGATCAGCTCGTGCCGCTGCGGCCCGGCATGAGCGTGCTGATTCCTCCCGGCGTGCGGCACCGCGCGATCGGGCGGATGCGCGTCCTGAATATTGTCACACCGAAGTTCGACCCGGCCGACGAGTGGTTCGACTAGTCGGCCAGCCACTCACAGGGTGCCAATCACATAAAGGATGCCAGTCACTGGCGGGATGCCGGCCCAGCGCACAGGCGCGGAGATCGTGGGGGGGGGAAAGTGCCGGATCGGAGTCCCCCGGCTCCCCGCGGCGGAAGGCCGTCGGGGCCCCCTCAATCGCACCATCGAGGGGCGCAGCCGGGGGCCCTCCGGAGAATAATGACTTACGTCGCCACGATGGACTCGCAACCTGCGGGCGAGCGGCCCACGGGGTATCGGCGACGCTGCGGCGAGGGTGGCTCTCCCCTTGGTTTACTCGCCGTCCCTCGGTGCCAGCGGGCTGCTGGTCCCGGGTCGGCCACTGCCATTCGGCGGCTTGCTCCCCGGGGGTGGCCGTCGTATCCTAAAATACTGCCCAGACTACGAGATCCTACCTCCCTTCGCGGTCGCAACATGCCGTACGAAGGGGCATCACTGGGAAGCCCCCTGGGGCCGACGCGCTTCCCGCATCCGTGGCAAGATTTGGCTATGAATATGACTCCCGCTCGTGGGCCGTTCCGCGCCCTGGCCTGGTTCGCCCTGGCGTTGTTATCCGTTTCGGGTTCGCTGGCCGCCGAAGCGGTCGACCCGTTGGACTGGCCCGAGTGGCGCGGCCCGGAGCAGAACGGCGTCTCGCGCGAAACGGGACTGGTCGACAACC